>JAAZFF010000131.1 GCA_012511845.1 Lentisphaerota bacterium | reverse complement strand
CGACGCATCCAACGTTGTCGGTATAGGGGTAGATTCAACAGGTTCCACACCTTTGCCGGTAGATGAAAAAGGTGTACCGCTTTCGTTTGATGAGAAATTTGCTGATAATCCGAATGCTTATGCGTGGCTGTGGAAAGATCATACTTCTTTTGCTGAAGCCGATAAGATTACGAAACTTGCAGAGGAGATGAAGTTGCCCTACCTTGAGAAATGCGGTGGCACATACTCCTCCGAGTGGTTCTGGGCAAAGATTTGGCATTGTCTGAATATCGATAAGGAAGTATTTGATGCAGCATATTCATGGGTGGAATTGAGCGATTTTGTGCCTGCATATATAACGGACAACTGCAGCCCTCATACAATGAAGCGCAATGTCTGCGCAGCCGGTCATAAGGCGTTGTATTCAGAAGAGTGGGGCGGTCTTCCTTCCGTCGAATTTCTGGGCAGGCTTTCGCCACGTATTGCTGAATTGAGAAGCAGACTTTATAAAAAAGCTGTTCCCTCAGATCAGCTTGCCGGGCATCTTTCAGAAAAAATGGCTGAGAAGGTTGGTCTGCCTGCGGGTGTGCCCGTAGCTGTCGGTGGAATGGACTGCCACCACGGTGCTGTGGGCAGCGGTATAAAACCGGGTACACTTGTCAAGATTATCGGCACGAGCACGTGCGATGCCCTTGTTGCTCCGAAAGGTACAGCCGTACCGGATATCCCCGGTGTATGCGGAATAGTTCCCGGCTCAATAATTCCAGACATGATAGGAATTGAAGCCGGTCAGTCTGCCGTGGGCGATATCTTCAAATGGTTTGTTGAGAAACTTGTACCTGCCGAATACACAACAGGCAATGTATATGCGAATCTCGAAAAAGCCGCAATAGCACTCAGACCTGGAGAATCTGGTTTGCTGGCGCTCGACTGGAATAACGGCAACCGCTGTATCCTTGTAGACCCGCTGCTTACAGGCATGATAATCGGAATGTCGCTCCACACTGCAGCGCCGGAAATCTACAGGGCACTAGTGGAGGCAACGGCTTTTGGTGCCATGGTTATCGTAGAACGTGTTGAAGAGTACAACATAAAAATCAACGAAGTCATAACATGCGGAGGCCTGGCTGAAAAGAGCCCCTTCATGATGCAAATATATGCTGATGTCCTTAATCGCCCAATCCGCATAAGCCGCAGTGCACAATCATGTGCGCTTGGAGCCGCAATTTTCGGGGCACTGTCTGCCGGTGAATTCGGAGGCGATATGGCTGCGGCACAGGAATCAATGACTGGTACTAAAGACCATGTATTTGAGCCGATTGCTGACAATGTCAAGGTATACGGTGAACTGTATAAACTCTACAAACGACTCCACGATGCGTTCGGACTTCAAGACAAAAGCGACTCTCTGGGCGACGTGATGAAGGAGCTTATTTCAATCAGGATAGCAGTCAGATCAAAAGACAGATAATAAAGCATGAGCAATTTGAATAGAATAAATGCGATAAACAAAGTAGTTGAGCGCGGTGTCGAAAAAGCTGTTGAAACAGGTCCGGCTTCCGTTGATTACTATGGCGTTGATGTTTTTAATGAAGATGCAATGAGGAAATACCTCGCAAAGAATACGGCGGACAAGCTTCTGGCGACAATAAATAAAGCTGCTCCTATCGACCCCTCAATTGCAGACGAAGTTGCCTATGCCATGAAAGAGTGGGCGATCGACCGCGGAGCTACTCATTATACGCATTGGTTTCAGCCGTTGACGTACGGTACAGCAGAAAAGCATGATTCTTTTCTGGAACCTGCCGGCAACAGTCGGGCAATTATGGCGTTTTCAGGGGAGAACCTTGTCGTCGGAGAATCAGATGCATCAAGTTTCCCTTCAGGTGGAATTCGCACAATG
>JAAZFF010000130.1 GCA_012511845.1 Lentisphaerota bacterium | reverse complement strand
GGTATATAGTGCTCCAGCCGTGCAGACGGAATAGAACATCCAGTATACATGCGCTTTATAAAAGGCGCTAAGACTTTTACGCACAACGCGTGATGACATCGGCAATTTGCTCATTTGTTTTTACTGAAAGGTGTAAATTGTTGCAACAAAAGCTAGTCCCCGTTTTCAACAAGAGCTTTATCAAGCAAAACGCCGCGCGCTTTCAGCTCTTTCTGCACTTTTTCTACGGGAACACTTCTCAACGCACAACCATCGCTCGCTGCCATCGCAGTAACAATTCCTGCGGCTTCTCCGGAAACGGCACAAACCGGTATTACACGGGTAACGTCCCATGAATCCCCTGATGCAGAAATGCATCGACCTGCGGCGGCTAGATTTGGGGTGTTTACAGCCAGTATTGAACGGAGAGGCAGAGAATATACTCGCCCCGCCTTTCGCCAGTCAGGGAAAATGCCTACTGCATCATTGTGCCACCGGTGCACGTCATCGGACGTAATCACGTAGTCGGAAACAAGGTGGCGTGTCATTCTGAAGCTGTGAAAAAACGGCACGTAGAAGCTGGACAGTTCCACTTGTCCCTTTTCAGATCTTTTCCGGTTATCTGCCGCAAGTCTCTCAATAATATATTTTCTTGATTCGACTATCTGTGCCGTTACCTGCCGCCAGTCTGTGCCGTCGAAACGCGGCTTGTCTGATGTTTTTTCCTCAGACCAGTAGTCAACAGCCAGCTCAAGTGAAATCCTGCGGTCTTCATCAATTGCGTAATACCATGCGCTGCGTGTATTGTCCGGGTAAACTTCAACGCTTTCACCGCACATGTGGCAGATGTCGGCGTCACCGGTACAGTCGATTACTGTTTTGGCAGCCAAAGCACCGCAGCCCGACTTGTTTTCCAGAACAAGGTGCGTTATTGCGCCTTCGTAATTCCTTATTACATCTACGATGACAGAATCGTACACTAGCTCCACCCCGGCGTCGCAAACGAGTCGCTCAAGCGCAAGTGCCATCGGTCCCGGATCGAAAACCAGTTCATATCGTTTTTCTGCGAGTTCCTCACGTGTGGCAGAGTCCTTACTGTGCCATGCCCCCTTAGGTTTGCATGAGCTGTATTTCATCGGTGCCTTGAGCAACTCTTCAGCTATTCCGAAGGAGACTTGTCTGCCGCGTCCATCGCAAAGTGGAAGATATACTACAATGAGTCCCAGAGTGGCGAGACCGCCAAGACCGGCGTATTTTTCTATCAGGCAGGTTTTCACGCCGCTGCGTGCTGCCGCCAAAGCCGCTGCAACTCCCGCTATTCCACCGCCGCAAACTATTACGTCATACTCACCCCATACGGGAATATTTCTCTCAGGTCGTCTAATCATTCAGATTTTCCTCCGGCTTCCAAAGCTGATTCTGCATCGTCCAGTTTTACAAATGGTATAGAGAAAGGTATTTTATAACATTCGCACGTTATTTGCATGCGATATTTGTTATGAACGGGTTTCTGCTGATTTATATTATGCCGGAACGGTGCATGTGCAAGAGCAATAAGAACCCTTTTCCCTGTAATTTCTTGCTCTTTCAAGTTGAAAGTTGTAAAATCCCTGTAATATTGAAAACATTTAATAATTTAAAAATAAGGTAATATAATTAACAGATGCTTCCTTTTTTATATCCCCTTTTTAATGGGAGAAATAAAAAAGCCCCTTATCTAATAAAGGGGTACCTGCGCTTTTTGAGCCCTAAACTTCTTTGTCGCAAACAACTTTCGCATATTTTGGAAAAGGGGGTTGCAGAATATGGAGAAGAGTTTCTCGAGAAGAGAGTAAATTACTATAATAAACTCAGCTCTGAAGTGCGTCTCTCTCCTGAGGCTCCGAAAATTTCAGAGCACAGATTGACCAAAAAAAGACAGGTGTATTTCTTTGATACTGAGGAATATCTGCGATATTTTTCAGGTGATTTAAGATGGCATAGTCTTAGCGGAGATGTAACACATATTCCCGAAGAACCTACTATTGTAAAAAGCAGACCCATAGAAGGAGACAACGCAAACTCTGTGCTGTTGAAACTTAATAAAGTGCGCCATTTTGTTTTCGTAAATTCTGACATCCTTTTTTCTGATAAACTCGATAAAGCTGTTTTTCGTGGTAAAATACCCCATAAACCAAAGAGAATAAGATTTTTTGAGCAGCATTTTTATAATCCTCTTTGCGATCTCGGTGATACAGCCTCGCATGGGGATATTCCGGATGAGTGGCGCAGACCGAAGCTGACGATTCGTGAACAACTGAAGTATAAATTTATACTGGCGATTGAGGGTAACGATGTGTCCAGCAATCTTAAGTGGATAATGTCATCTAATTCGATAGCCGTGATGCCGCGACCTGAGTTTGAAACCTGGTTTATGGAGGGACGCCTCATACCGGGAGTTCACTATATTGAGATTAATCGGGATTATTCAGATCTGGACGAAAAAATACAATACTATTCGAAAAACAAGGATGAGTGCCTGCGGATAATTTCAGCGGCAAACGCCTATACCGAACAATTCAAAGACAACAAACTGGAAGATCTGTTGTCGCTTCTTGTCCTGAAGAAATATTTTGATCTGACTAATTTTTAGAGAACGCAGTGCGCCCGATACCAACCCAAGGCTGCGATGGATCTACCTGTTGCCCGGTCTGCAGTTTACCGTCTTTTACGTAACCTTCATTGCGCCATGAAAGCTCCTTCACCATGATGTCGCGCCAGAAGGCTATTCTGTCTTTCCTGTCATGAGCTATGTCATGTGTTTCATCCGGATCATTTATCAAGTCGAAAAGCAGTTCGCGTCCTGTCTGGCTGAACCAGCAGTATTTCTCTTTCCCGTCAGTCAACCATTGATTTGATTCTTCTCCAGCCGGGTGTTCCCCGTGTATAATTTCATGACCGCCGTCTGGAGAAAGCAGACTTCGTCCATCAATACCCGGAGGCAGATCAATACCGCAAGCATCACAAATTGTCGGGAAGATATCGCGTATTTCCGCAAGTCTTGTATCTGTTGTTCCTATCCGCCCTTCGCTCATGGAACGCGGCAGTTTAACTACAAGCGGAATTCCAGATGAGTTTTCGAATGGAAGACCTTTGCGTACAAGCCCGTGATCAAAAAGCATATCACCGTGATCAGCCATGAAAATAATCAGTGTGTTATGCCAGAGACCCAGATTGGCGAGCTCAATAAAGATGCGATTTAACTCGTAGTCAATCTGGGATACGAGTGCGCACTACGCCTTGCGTGCCCGTTCCTGCGAAAACTTGTCCTCAGGAATGGGGTTTTCAGGATTGGTGTAGCATGTAAACTCGTCATCCCAGTCACCTTCATGTACAGGAGGCAGTGTTCGTCCTTCATACATTGAAAGATATGATGGCGGCGGATCAAGCGGGGAATGAGGTCTGTGATATGAAGTCTTCAAAAAGAACGGTTTGGTTGTATCGCGCCGCCTCAGAAATTCTATGCTTTTTGTCGTCACCCAGGCTGTGGGGTGGAGTCGCTCATCCCACGTCCATTCCCGCGTGGCGTAGCCGTTGCAGCCCAATCCGGTGTCACAGATGTCAACATCCGGACCAAGGTAACGGCTGACATCCGGAAGGTAGTCGTCGTACTGGATAGGATTGCGGTAATGCCATCGCTTGTCGTGTAGGAATCCATCATGAAGAACCACATTATGGAATCCCATAAGGTTGCGTGCCGGCTCCACGTGCATTTTGCCTACACACTGCGTGTGATAACCGGCAGATGCCATAACTCCAGGCAGAGTCGTATCGTATTTCCATACGGGACGCGAGTCGTATCCGGTGAATCCGTGATTTTCATGTTTCATACCGGTGAGCAGTGTTGCCCGGGCAGCGATGCAGCTTGGGCAAGCGGAATATGCATTTGTAAAGTTGACGGCATTTCGGGCAAATTCATCAAGATGCGGAGTGTGAGCAAAATCCGGCCTGTTTACACCGAGTGCATCGCGACGATATTGGTCGGAAATCACAAGAAGTACATTTGGGCGAGTGTTTTCAGTCATTTATTACCTTCTCTCTTAAAATTGCAATTGCACTGTGCATTATAAGTAGCACAGTTATGTAATACAAGCTACTTTCTGTGTGTCGGTATGAGGCGCTGATATCTCACGCAGAGACGCAAAAGGGTAGGGCGACGCTCTCCGTAGCGCGCCGTGGATGCCATGTTGTTGCTGGGGGAATTTTGTCCATCCAGCCACGGCGGTTTGCGGCTTGCCCGGCTCCGGCTTGCCAGGAAGATCGTACACGTTCACAGCGGAGCGGTACACGTTTCCCGTACACGAACATGAAAATGGAACTCGACCATGAGAAACAGGATGTTTCCCTCGGTGAAATCGTGTACGTGTACGAGTACGTGAACGAGTACGATTATGCTCCTCCCAATAAAACTGCCCGCTACCCACTGCCTACTAATCACTGGTATGGCTTGCCGAGCTGCATCCGGTATACTTGCATTATTGAAGCAAAAAGCATACTATATGCGCTAATTTGTATTAAACGAAAACTGTTTTATTTACTTGTCTGCCAAACGACGGTATCATATACATGAAGAATAAAATTCGGGCTTATGCCCTCCTGCTGGTGTTTGCGATTCTGACTGTTCTGTCCGGACTTGCTTTTTTGAACAATGTTTCTGCCGTTGTGAAGTGGTGGACAACTTTCAGTGAAATGGGTGGCGATGCCACACTCATTCCCGCATCGTGTCCCGGTGTACTGCCGTATTTTGATTGGAGCGCAGTCGACTACTCATGCGTTACCACGTTCGTTCCGTTTCTGGGCTTTTTTCTTATTACGCTCGGTCTGACACGCGCCCTGCTGGGAAGACCTCAGAATCCGGAAATATTTCCTTTTTTCAGGGGCTACGATCAGCTCAATATTGCACTCGGCTTGATAGGAACGCTCTGGGGAATCATTATTATAGGTTTCTTCGAGATGGACAGTGTTACGATGGGGCACCTTATGATGTGCCTGCATACAGCACTGTTTTCTACACTGATGGCTGTGCTGTGGGTTTTCATAGCCGATCATGCCATATTGCGTCCACTGTGTCTTACGGTATTGAATGAATTGCAGGGCATTGATGGCGAAGACGAGGATCTGATTGAGGTTATTGATAAACTTACGGCATCTGCGTTCGGGTTGAAGGGAGTTTGGGATGGCAACCGGGAACACCTTGCAACATTGAATGATGCGATTGTGCTTACTCGAAATGAACTGCAGCAGCTAGGAGATGTAGGGAAGAGAGTAGGCGATGTTCTCGAGGGAGAACTGACAAAGTCGGCGCGTTCTTTGATAAGCGAAATGTCGGAGGCTTCCGGGCAGTTGTCCACGCAGTACGAACGCCTTGAAAAGGCCATGCTCGAGCGCCATGCCAAGCTTGATGCCAGCCAGGCTGAGGTCACCGGACTTGTTGGAACTCTGACAGAAGTCATTACGGGTATACAGTCGATTCACGACAAGTTTGTAATAACAGCAGAGAAGATTTCTTCTGAAAACGCTGCGCTGGTGAGCAGCCTCGGCGCCGAAAGGAATGCCTCCGGCATATTGCGCGGCAAGGTTGCTGAACTTGAAGGAGAAAGCGAGGGACGTCAGAAGCAGATCAACGAGCTGATGGAGAAGATCAAGACTGTTGATGAGGCGTTCAACAAACGTGTCGATGATCTCCGGATTGATAATGAGCGTCTTTCCAAAGAACTCATAGAGATGGAAGGAAAAAAGAACGTTGCTGTACGCGATGCAGATGAAAGTCGCGGCAAGGCAGAGAAAGCAGAAAAACTGCTGGAAAAAATCAGATCAGCTTTCAATATCTGAGTCAAAGGGGGCTAAGTTGAAGAAAAATAATAAAGCTCGTCTTAAAAAGTTTCTGAAGCGTGACCGCTCTACAACGCTCAGCGTTGATGAACTGCAGGGGCTGATGCTGCAGATTTCCTATGCGATAATGATGATATTCATGATCGCATACTTTATGTTTAAAACGAAGTCTACGCGTGAGCAGGATGAGCAGTTCCTCGAACTGCAGAAGCAGAGGCTCATCGCAGCAGTGGAAAAGGTGCAAAACAATTATAGTATTCGGTACGGTCTGAATACGTTGCTTACAATAGCCGACGACGGCACGGTCAGCTACGATGCAACAGCATATATCGAACAGGGAAGGCTTACGCAGACACCTGTGCTGCGTCCGGCTTTTTCGAATGGTTCCGCCAATGCGGCAGAAGATTATGCAAATATGCTTTCACTGCGGCGTGCGTGGTGGGATGAAGTGTTGGAATTGGCAGAAATCAGCGAGGAAGCATTGCAGCACGATAACAGGATATGGCTCGGAGAGCGTATCGATTCATCTGTAACAGATCTTCAGCGCGAAGTTGTAGGAGTACAGGTGCTGAGCGCAGCGCTGCTGCAGCGCTACTGGACGAGAAATCCTGACATGATAAAAGATCCGGTTGCGGCGGAGTTGCTTGCAGAGTTTCAGCGTTCCGATGAATCAAAACGCCTTTTGCTTGCCACAGAGCTGGCACGCGCCCTGCGCAAGTACTCGCTGGCTTACTTGAGCGCAGAGGCAGGTGTACCCATGCTCGCGGAATAATTACCCTGTGGTATTAAAGCGGGCGAGCAACATATTCTCGAGATTAGAAAATGAAAAAAACGATTTCCATAATATCAACTGTTCTGTTTGTTTGTAATTCAATGGCAGCAACGATAGAAGGAACAGAAGAGTTTGATCGAAGTACGGCTGAGCTTACAGCAAAACTTCTACTCGAAAAACTTCAGGACGATGTGCTTTCTGCAGAACCGGATTCGGAATTGCTGTTCAGAATGATGGAGACAGATCCCGCACCGTATGTGGAGCCGAGCGAAGCCCGCAATAAACTCGAAACAACCTTCCGGGAGGGCATAGAAACGCGCTATAAAACAGAGGCAATAAAATATCTCGACCGCCTGGCAGGTGACGCAGGACGGACGGCAGTTTTTGGTGAGGCATTTCTCTTCAACGCCGTAGAGCTGCCGGAGGACAGGCTGCAAAATACAGTCAAATCTACGTATCCAAATGCCTTCACAGCTGCTCGAACAAAAGTTTGCAAGGAGCAGTCGGAGCGATTATCGGCAGACATAAAGCCAACGGAAAAGGAGTTTGAAGATATTTCGCGGGCTGACCTTGCTGATATAATGACGGAGCGTGTCGCAAAAGCTCAGAACAAGCCTGTATTCCGGGAAAATCTGGCATATATAACAGGGAGTATCGTAACACCGATGCTCGATGCCGCTGAGGCCCAGCGCAATGAACAGCGTGCACGCCTCAATAATCTGCCTGTAGAAGGCTGGACTCCTGAAACGATAGGGAAAGCTCTCGAAGCAGGCATTGCAAATTTTGTGGCAGAGTCTGCACCGCGCCACCGAGAGGCGGGCAGGGTGGCTTACGGGGTATTCCCATCAGTGACTGCTGCCGTTCCGGGTGCGGCGGCAAACCGTGCCGTAGGAAGGGTGACGAGAGTAGTGGAGGGTTCGGAAATTAAAATTGATTCCGATGAAATTCTGAGGGAAATTGAGAATAATCCGGAAGCGCACAGGAAAATGGAAGAGTCTATGAAAACATTTACTCCTGCGCTTGAGCGCAAGCTCGGTGAAGATACTATTTCGAAGTGCGAACAGTTGATGCCGGCGGAAGAGCGCGTGGAATTCAGGGCTTTCGCCGAGAAATCCATGAATGAGGGAAGAATCAGGGAAGCCGTGCAGAAATGTGTTGCGAACGTATTGCTGCCGGAAGTAAAGACAATCCGTGACGAGTTTGCGAATCGTCAGGTGGAAGATAATTTCAAGCCGGTAGTGAGTGGAACGTGGTTCCCCTCCGGCGAGCTTGTCGATCATGTGTATGCCCAGACCGATTACAGGAAAGCAGTAAAGGGGTGGAAGGAGTTTGAGGAGCTGGCTGATTTTGCTGCCATTGTCCGGACCCTGCCACTGATGGAGGAGTCGGAGAAGAAGCTTGATGAAGGAATCGGAGTGCTGTTTGATCGCGGTCGTATGGCGCAATCGCGTCAGCATGGTATTGTTGACGAAGTTTTTACGGAGATGAAGGAACTTTTTTCGGCTGAAAAAGAAATTCCGGATATTGAAACAGCCACCGGGCGCTATACTGAGAAAGTATCGACAGTTTGGACAGGCGAGCGTGATTCTGTTTTGTGGGGTGAACCGGATTCCCCGCGTCCCTCCAATGCGGCGGAGCAGCACGTTGAACTTTTCCCCAGTACTGAAGAAAAGATTTTGCTGAAAGTAAAGTCTCTGATGGAATCTATTGAAAAGGAGCGGCAGGAAAAAGAGTCGATTGAACAGATCCCGGAGGAGGAAACACCTCCTGATGAGATCAGCGAGGAAGATTCCATTACTCCGCCTGAGGAAATTGAACTGGTTGAGCTGGACTGCAGGTTTGTTTTTGATCGAGGGAGTTCTGATATTACGATTGATTTTTACGTGGATGAAAATAAAAAGTCCTCGTTGAAGTGTTCTTATACTCCGAAGCGCTACAGAAGTGAATACGAGGATACGGTAGCGCGGATAGTCGATGATTTGCTGAAGGAAATCAATACACACACGTACAGGGGCAGTGAAGTGGCACTGGAAGTTGCCATAATTGTGAGGGATGATCTTGTCTATTACGGCATTGTTGAAAAGCTGGCAAATACACTTACGCAGAAAGCGGTTGAGCTTTCAGATAGAGGGGTTTCAATGAGTGTAAAGGAAAGTGTTCTAGAGTAGCGTAGCCCGGCAAGCCGGGCCAGTGTGCAGTGTGCAGTGTGCAGTGGGCAGTTTTCTCATACCCGCAGATATCTCACGCTGAATCGGGATCGCTATCGGGATCGGCATTGGGTAGGGCGACGCTCTCCGTAGCGCGCCGAGGTTGCTGAGTGCCTGGGAAGATTTTATTCTGTCTGTCCCATCTGTACTGTAGAGGCTGCCTCTCATCTGCGGTGGTTTGCGGAGTAACACGCCCTACCTTGCCAGCAAGCGGGCACAGACAAGAATATGTTCGTGCTACTGTCTGTGGTTCGCAGGGACGCTCACCCTCCATTACGTAAGGATGCGCATCGTCAGGCTGGAGGGCGAATGTCCTAATGAGCCGCTGTTGCGAGGCACCCTCAATGCGGTCAATATGGTCAATAAGGTCAGTCGCTGCACGAGCTGCGGCTCCCAAGAAAACTGCCCACTGCCCACCGCCCACTGTTCACTGGTCCGGCATACCGGACGTTCACAGCGGAGCGGGACACGTTTCCCGTACACGAGAATGAACGCAGTGAAATCGTGTATGAGTACGTGAACGAGTACGAGAACGATTATGCGCTCCCAAGAAAACTGCCCACTGATTACTGCCCGGCTTGCCGGACCTCGACAAAGTGATTTTTCCTCAAAAAAAGGCTTGCATATACCTTTCCGGTTAGTGTACTGTATGTCCTCAACTAGTACGAAATAGGATTATCTTAGATAGGATTACATTATGAAAATGACATCAGAATTAAAAAAAGAAAACGTTGATGAACTTGTTGGCAACAACAATGCTGATACGAAAAATCTGATTGTCCGTTTGCGCCGGTGGACAGAAATACAGCGACGATTTGTCAAAGTTTATCGAGAGATGTTTGCCGGTTTTAACTGGCCATATTCAAAGTCGATGTTTGAAGTTCTAATTTATTTGTTTCGCATTAAAAAAGGAGCAGAGCCTTCAGTGATAGCAGACTTTTTTTATATGCCAAGGCAAACGATGACGACATTGCTGGATACGATGGAAAAAAAGGAATTTATTATTCGCAAGCCCCATCCAACAGACAGGCGCCGCAAACTCGTGGAACTTTCTGCTAAAGGCAAGAGAACAATAAGTAAACTGCTAGATGAAATGCGTTCGACTGAGAGTCAGGCGATGTCTGCAGTTTCGGACGAGAGGTTTAATTCCATGATTTCCGTACTTGATGAGGTCTGTGATTCCATTGAAAGCATTTCTCGTACGAGAAATTCCGGTGAGAGTAATTAGGTGCCGTGAAGATTTGAAAAGAGAGAATATTTAACAATATGAAACTAAAGAGTTTATTATTTTTGTTTGGTGGGTGTGTTATACCGCTTTTATCTGGGTGTGTATCGCATAGCTCTGATATGCGTAGCACTCACACAGATGAGTTCCTGGATGAACTCGCTGCAAGAAGAGCTGCATTGCCGGAGGAGCCCTTGTCAATGGGGCAATGCATCCAACTTGCTGTAGAGAACAACTATGATGCACGTATGGCAGATTTGGATGTAAAGCTTGCGGAGCTTGGGCGCGGGATAGCATTTTCAAAATTCTTTCCCCAGGTTACGCTTGGAGCCGACTGGATAAAGTGGGATAAGAATCTCCCCATGACCGACAGGGATTATAGTACTGCCAAGCTTTCCGTTGGAGTACCTGTTATAGTGCCTTCCGTATGGTTTATGTATGCTTCACAAAAAGAGAAACAAGCTCAAGCTGCAGCAATGGCGCATTATATAAAGCAGTCGATTTGTCTGGAAACAATGGTGACATATTACGACTGCATGATTTCTGAAGATGAAGTCAAGGTAATGGAGAAACAGGTCAAGACAGCACGTGAGACGGCTGAACGGGTGCGCGGTCTTACGAATGAAGGTTTTGCCAAAGAATGGGAGGGTAGACAGGCTGAAGCGCAGTTGGCTGCCAGAGAAGTTGACCTGAGTGTATCGAAACGTAATTATATTAACAGGAAAGGGCGTTTATTGAATCTTATCGGACTGCCTCCTGATTATTCTTATGATGTACTTCAGTTGAGCGGTGATATAGGCAAGCCTCTCTATACCGGGGAAGGAATTGAGTCTCTCATTCTTACTGCGCTGGCTTTTCATCCTGAACTGGAAGTGGCCGACAGGGAGATGGTTATAAGAGAGAATGAACTGAGAAAAGCCATTGCTGATTTTCTGCCCACCCTGACCGGTTTTGTAAATGCTTCCTGGACTACTGATGACGGGGGTCACTCTTCAAATCGCTCAATGGGATTAAACGCTGTATGGAATGTGTTTGACGGTTTTGCCAATGTATCGGGGTACAGGGCGGCAAAAGTCAGCAAAGAAAAGTCTCAATTGGCGCGTGAGCAGACTTTCCTTCGTATTATGCTGGATGTAGTTACAGCAAGCAACAGCGTAAATGACGCCAGGGAGACGGCAGAAGTTCTGGGAAAAGTATTTGAATCTCTCAGGTTGAAGTATGAGGATTACGTTGCACGCCAGCGTGAGGGACTGATTCCCTTAAGTGATGCGCTCGACGTTGAGGCAGAAATGTATATGGCACAGTTGAACATGCTTCGCAGCACTTACCAGGAGCGCGTGGCATGGGCTACACTCAATATGACAATGGGAATAATGGAATTGCCGGAAAAAATTGACGGTGATGATGATAATTTTGAGACGATCAATTAAAAAAGAATTAATTTATAAGTAACTAATAGTGAGAAAGCACATGAAAGCGATAAAAATTAAAAATACAGTTGTTTTTCCGTTATTGGCAGCAATGCTTTTTTCGGGCTGCGGGGGAAAGAAAGATGATGATAACATATTAAAAGAGCTGCCACCTATCAGTGTAAAAACAAAAGCCGCAGAAATGTGTCCGTTTGAAAGCAGGCTGTCTGTTCAGGGAAATCTGGAAGCATCAGAAAGCGTCACCGTTTCGGCAAGAATTCCCGGGAATCTTGATGCCGTATTTGTCGATGTCGGCGATGAGGTAAAAAAGGGCGAAACCAGATTATTTACAGTGGATCCCATTGAGCTTGAAAACGTTGTTTTGATTTCAGAACGCAATGTAGATATGGCGAAAGCCCAGCTTTTAGTGGCTGAAGCTTCTTTGAAGAGTGCTGAAGCATCCGATAAAAAAGCCACATTGGATGCGGAGCGCTACGCTCGTCTGCGCGAGGAGGATCGTGTTTCCGCAAATGAATACGAGCAGGTTATCGTAGCGCGCGATAGTGCCAGTGCGGCTGTTGAATCTGCCCGTGCCGGTGTAGCGGTTGCACAGGAGCAAATAGCATCAGCGGAGGCAAGTCTTATAATTGCGAGGCGAAATCTTTCTGATGCAACAGTTCTGGCGCCGATTGACGGGACGGTGAACGAGCGTTTTCTTGATCCCGGTGAGCGTGTGAACCCCGGTACTCCTGTTTTGACACTGACAGGGCGGGGCAGCGTTAAAGCAATGGCATGTTTGCCTGCTGTTTATTATGGTGAGATTGATGCGGGCAGTTCCGAGTTTCGCCTGCTTGTAGACGGTATCGAGCTCGGGCAATTCAAAATTGCTGCGAAAACTCCGGCAGTTGATACACGTTTGAGAACCTTTGGAATCAGGGGCTATGTAGACCATGAGTCAGCAGTACCGGGAAAAATGGCAACATTTGAAGTGATTTTTGAAACACGTCAGGGCATATCTGTACCTGATGATTCAGTGCTTGTGAGAAGAAATAGAAATATTGTTTTTGTAAATGAAAATAATACGGCAGTGGAGCGGGTAGTTAAAACAGGATTCAGGTCTGACGGACGAACAGAGATAACCGAGGGGCTCTCACTTGGCGATGAAGTGGTAGTTGAGGGGCAGACCCAGTTGTTTGATGGTCGCAAGATAAGACCTGTCGGACGATAAGCAAGGAAAGGGAAATATATTATGTTTTTAGCAGATGGAGCAACACGACGCCCCGTAGCAATGGGATGTCTTATTATAGCGCTTTTGCTGCTCGGGTTCAATTCTTATAGAAACATGTCTATGGAGAATATGCCCGGTATCGATGTACCCTATGTAGCAGTTATTGCTACATGGGCGGGCGCCTCGCCGGAAGATATTGAAAAGGATATAGCCAAACATATCGAAGATGGTGTGTCGGGCGTAGAGGGGTTGAAGCACGTATCATCCATGTGCCAGGAAGACATGGGTGTAATAATGCTTGAATTTGAGCTGGGAGTCGATGTAGATGTAGCAGCGCAGGATGTCAGGGAGCAGCTTGATATTGTATTGAGTGATCTGCCTGCAGATGCTGAGCGTCCGATAATATGGAAAATAGACATTAACGCAACACCTGTTGCCACTTTGTTTCTTACTGGTGACTTGCCGGTAGATGAGTTGTACGATTACGCTGATAATGAGTTGTCAGACCGCTTTTCAAACCTGAGGGGAGTAGGCAGTGTTACGCTCAACGGCGGCAACGAAAGAGAAGTCTGGGTTGAGCTGGATCGTGATAAACTTGCTTCGATAGGCTTGACGACTGCCGATGTTGCTGCGGCGGTAAGTTCCGGAGTGCTTACAAATCCGGGCGGTCGTGTAAGATCGAACGGCAGCGAGTACTCACTTCGATTTGATGCGGATACTCCTGATCTTGATGCCCTGAGAGATCTTCAGATAGCAGGTGCCGGGGGCGCCCGCAGATACTTGTCGGATATTGGCACGGTACGCTTTGCCACGGAAGAAATACGTCAGCGCTCATACCTTAATGGAGAGCCTGGTATTGATATTAAAGTGGTTAAATAATCTGATGGTAATACAGTCGAGGTTGTAGAAGGCGTCAGAAAGCGCTTTGCAGAGGTAAACAAGACACTGCCCGCAGGTATGGAGCTTCACTGGGTGTATGATGATGGAATTATTGTGGAGTCAACGGTTGCTTCTACCATCAGTGATGTTATGGGAGCAATACTGCTTTGTGCCGTTATTCTTTTTATATTTCTTGTCAATATAAGAACTACCCTCATTGTTGCAATCACAATGCCCGCAACAATGGTTATAAGCATGTTTTTCCTGGAGCTTTTCGGACAAACCCTTAATACCTCCACACTGCTCGCCTTAGGGCTCTCTGCCGGTATCCTTGTGTCGAACTCCATTGTTGTGCTCGAAAACGTAGTACGCCGATTTGACGATTTTGACGATAAGTGGGAGGCTGCGAGGGTTGGTACAAGTCAAATGGCAGTGGCAGTTCTCGCCTCGGCTGGTACAAACGTAGTTGTCATGCTTCCAATAGCGATGATGAGCTCTATGGTAGGACGTTTCTTCCGCCCCTTTGCTTTGGCAACATTGATAGTGAACATCGCATCAATCTTTATAAGCTTCACACTAACTCCAATGCTTTGCGCCATTTTCATGCGCAAGAGATCGGAGCGAAGCAGTAATGCGCTCGCCCGGTTTGGTGTTCACTGGGATGAGCTTTTCGACAGATTTGCCGGCAGTTTTGCCAATGCATTGCGTAAAGTCGGGGACAACAGACTTTTATGCGGACTCGCTATTGTTGCAGTAATAGCTATATCGTTCTTCACGTTTAAATTCGGAACAAAGGGAGTTGGTTTCAACCTTATTGAGACTGATGACTGGGGACGTGTTGTTGTTCGTGTTGAAATGCCTGTATATTACGAACTTGATCGTACAACCGAACGTGTAAAGGAAATTGCAGCAATGGCAGAAGATTTGCCGGATCTGAAATACTCGCTTGTTTCCGTCGGGAAAGCTGACGCCATGGGGGGGCAGGCTGATGAGGGTGTTTACCTCGGTATGATTGAGCTTGTATTCAAGTCTGTTTATGAGCGTGATTGGAAGCTTGAAGACGTTATAATGCAGCTGAGGGAACGATACAGCAACTACCCCGACGCAATTATAAGCGTATCGGGCGCGGGGATGTTTGGAGGTTCATCGAGTTCGCTCCAAATGACGTTGAGCGGACCCGATCTGGATGAATTGGCTGAACGTTCGCGCCTTCTAAGGGCTGACTTCCTGACTCATCCCGGTGTGGCTGAGATGGACATGACTATGCGTGATACAAAGCCGCAAATAAAAGTTGTCCCCAAACGCCCGATCCTTGCAGATATGGGTCTGAGTGCAACAGCATTGGGAACGATTGTACGCGGTAATACAGATGGTCTTGAAGTTGCAGACTACAAGGAAGGAGATCGGACTATTGATATTCGTGTTAAACTTAAAGAAGAACACGGTTTTGATAAAGTCGCTGAAATTCCGCTTCCCGGCAAGAACGGGTTACCTGTACCGCTGGTCGCCGTTGCTGATGTCGAACACGGTCACACTCAGATTATGATATACCGCGTAGATAAACGCCGTACAGTAAGATTTGCAGGTAATGAAACGCCGGGATATGGATCAAGTACATTAATGGACTATATGAAAGAACGGGCTGTTGAACTTGGTGCTACAGATGGCGAAGGTTATGAAATATTGGATTCAGGTTTGTCGGAAACCCTGAATGAGTCAATCGATGACTTTTTTGAGGCAATACTGCTTTCAGTTATCCTTACATACCTGACGCTGGCAGCCGTACTTGAAAGCTTTGTACGCCCGCTGATAGTGGCTCTGACTCTTCCGTTCGGACT
>JAAZFF010000129.1 GCA_012511845.1 Lentisphaerota bacterium | reverse complement strand
TCTCCACCCCGCCACCGAATTTTTCGGCTACAGGATTCAAGGCAAATTCATAATCTGTATCCCAATAACCTGCATAGCCCTTGAATGTTCCAGGAGCCATCGGATACCACGGCTTTAAATCATCCGGAAGCACATTGAATGCAATCTGGACGTTGTCGTGCGACGGAGTTGACCCCTGCGGCAAATCAGGCCGCATCCTGTAGGAATATCTCCTTATGCCATCAGGCCACTTAAGCGTTATTGCACTTATCTCATCGATCCACTCCAGTTTGTATTCCGAAGCAGAAGAAGCTGCGTCATTTCCATCAGGTGTAAATAATGCCAGTGTTCCATAATTCCCGGAAAATTCATCTCCGGAACCGGTCTCCATTTCGGCAGATTTCAAATCTGCCTCAACAGGATCGAGTGCAACAGCTACTATTTGCGGTTTGAGCCAGTTTAATGTTTCCACTTCCACACGAACTGCCGTATTTATATTCAGACGGAACCAGGCGTGTTCCATTTCAGCCTTTACTCCATGCTCGGAAAGTTTCTCGCCTGTACTCAGATTTTTAACTGTCAACCGCATGTTGCGGCGATACATGTTGTCGTCGTCAGCAAATCGTATTGCAAGCCTTGCCCCGCCATCCGGAGGCGTGATTGTAAAGGCAACTTTGTTTACAAGCGACGACCATACAGCACCCGTTCCTCCCGTTTTGACCCTTGTTGAAGAGAGCTTCATCGAGGTCGTTTCTGAGGCATTGTACTGCGTAACCTCCTCAGGATAAAAATAGGCATCCTCATCCCATGTCTCAAATCGGGGCATCCCAGGATCAGGAGTAGAATCAGAAATTCTTGCAGCAAAATAAAAGTTATCATCATCTGCCGCAAGCCAGGCAACTGCCATCCCGTCAGCCACACCCGTTTCATGATTCAGCATCGGCAACCATGCTTTCTCCATCATCGTGGCTCCGCTTCCCCCTGCGGCAACCATTTGAGGCAGGGCGTCCTGCCAATCATCAAGCGAACCATCTAACCGGGGCGTTAATGAACTTATTACGTTGCAATGCAAAACTTCCTCGAACTCAACAACACCGTCATCTAAAGCATCAAACTGCATCTTGAAACGATAGGCATTTTCAGCTGAAGAACTGCCTGAAATCACTTTTAACGGAATACTGATCACACCATTTGCATTTATTGAAACGGCTTTTTCGTACTCAAGCTCAAGTCCATCAGCTTCACCGACCAAGGTTCCGCTTAGTTCTCGATTCAGGACGTTTTTCAAGTCTACATAAAAAACCGCTCCATCTTCAATGCGTTTGACTGAATCGCGGAAAGCTGGAGCAACCGGTAAATATCCATCTACCTTCGCCTTTTTGACTGCTTCCAGTAAACGTGCGCCCGAGCCTGGTGTTCCATCACTGCGCAGATAGAACCCCTTATCATTCAGAGAAACAATTATCTCATTGTTATCAAAAGAGATCTTATTTCCGTTGCCATCAAACAATTGAAAATCCTGTGCGCCGGCAATGGTCAATTTTCCATCTACTGGTTTGTCTCCCCGCGCTGTTCTGAATGGAACTATGCCTGTCCGACCTTTTCCGTCGAATGCCACGGAGATGTCTCCGCAAATAACCAGCGTCAGATCGTCGGAGCCATTGCCCTCAAATTTATAAATCCACGGGAGACCCTCCCAAAGAAGACCGCCAAACTTCCTGTTACCGACAAGATGTTGGAAAGCGGCAAGCGCAGGAGCTACAGGCCACGCATTGAATTGCCTGCGTCTTTCGCGTGTGCCATCATCAAGAACAGCGTCAACATTGTAGCCATTTGCCACAACAGCGTTTCCCTGTATTCCTACGAGACGATCGTGCCCAGCTGCCAACATTCCGGCAAGCACTCCCGGTACACGATCTTCACTGTTGGCAACCCAGCTTTCCGTATCCCAGAAGCGAACCCGACCATTCGGGTGCTCTCGATCGCGCAGAAATTTTGGATTAGATGGAG
>JAAZFF010000128.1 GCA_012511845.1 Lentisphaerota bacterium | reverse complement strand
GTGCTACACTGCGAACCTGTTCATCTGTTGCAACATTAAATAAAGTTGCCTCAGGGATTGCGCGTTTGACAAGACCTGTCAAAACCCTGCCAGGACCGAATTCCACAAAAGTTGTGGCAGAGTGTCCACTCATCCACGAGAGGTTGTCTGTCCAGCGCACAGAGCCAGTGATTTGTGCCAACATGGCATGTTTGATTTCTTCCGAAGAGCCGTGGGGCTGACCGGTAAAATTGGAAAGAACGGGAACTGAGGGCTGATGTATTACTGCGTCCGCAATCACAGAGGCAAATTTCTCTGCAGCGGGCTCCATGAATTTTGAATGATATCCACCTGCCACCTGAAGAACCATTGCACGGGCTCCCTTTTCAGCCGCAATTTTCTCAGCTTCTGCCACTTGCTCCTTTGAGCCGGAAAGAACTGTCTGCTCCGCCGCATTGTAATTAGCTACGGTACAGCCTGATGCTTTGGCAATCTCTGCGGCAACGTCCGTACCCGCTCTGAGAATAGATACCATACCTGAAGGGGCAGCTTCGCATGATTCCTGCATGAATCGTCCGCGAGCTTCGAGAATCTTGACGGCGTCTTCGAAAGAAATGGCACCTGCAGCCCAAAGTGCAGTCCACTCACCAAGGCTAAGACCTGCCACACAGCAAAACTCAAGATCAGTGCGTAACTTGCGCAAGGCTGTAAGGCAAGCCGCACTCATTACAAAAATTGCAGGCTGGCAAATATTGGTTTTTGTCAGCTCTTCGGCAGGACCTTCAAAACAGATTTTTGAAAGATTGAAACCGAGAATATCATCTGCCCTGGTAAAAAGATCAGCGCACTCCGTATGTGCTTCAAACAAATCCTTGCCCATGCCTGGTGCCTGCGCGCCTTGTCCGGCGAAAATTCCAGCAATATTTTTCATCTTTTAAAAATGTAAAACGCGCTCTGATTGCGTAATTTTGTTTAGTTCCTTGTAGTCCGATTCGTGATAAATGGTCGTCATTATGGCATATCATAACTTGTTTGTGAACAAAAAAAACGATTTTTTTCAAAAAAAAACTTTTTTCTTTGAAATTCGACATTTCTCTCCGGTATGCGCCATGGCTGCCGAGCCCGGGATCGCAGGGCTCCGTAGCCGGGCCAGTGGGCAGTGATCAGTAGGCAGTGTGCAGTGGGTAGTTTTCTCTACGTGAAAAATTTGCACCAATAAAGTGGCAGCCGAGCCTTTCGTGAAGTTTCGTGTGGTTCGTGGTTAAATATTTCCGGCTGCTGCGGCGGTTTGCGGAGAAACCAGCCCTACCTGCTCAGCAGCCGTGATGCAAGTACGGAGCCTCGCGGTCCCAGTGCCTGGCTTGCCGGCCGGCGTCCCCGTAATCCGCAGGCGATGCGAAGGCAGCTGCTATCTCATCTCCTGACAAGGGACGGTCGTTCGTATCCGTCGATTTTACGGACAAGTACCTTTGCCTCAGTTAGGGTTGAGCGAGTTTGTTCGTTGAATGAGTATTCCTGATCGTAAATCACCTCTTTTATCCCGGCGTTTATAATCATTTTGGCGCACGTAAGGCAGGGGCTCAGTGTAACGTAAATTGTGGCGTCTTTTGTCGAAATTCCATGGTATGCCGCCTGGGTTATGGAATTTTCCTCAGCATGCGAACATATACACTCACCAAGTCCGCCTCCGGAAGGTGTATCCGAAGCGCAACGCGGGCACCCCCCGTCCATGCAGTTTTTTATACCGCGCGGTGTGCCATTGTACCCTGTGGAAATTATGCGCTTGTCCTTGACGATTACTGCGGCAACTTTTCGGCGGGAACAGTTGCCGCGTGTAGCAACGACATGCGCAATATCCATAAAGTATGTGTCCCAGTCAGGTCGTTGTTCGCTTGGCAGCTTGTTGTTTTTTTGCATCTGTATTTGTGAGTTTGAAAATTAATTAACAAGGTTTAAGGTGGCAATGCACTTGCAGTTCATGAAATGTGCGCACTATATTAAACTATAAAGGTACACGTTTGAAGTGCTTCTTTCATTTCATCGATACGAAATGCTTCAACGGGAACAACGCCTGGTTTGCTTTCGGGGTAGTCCTTCAAAAAGTGACCTCTGGCAAGATAATCCATCAGATCACGGACATTACGGTTTGCCATGTATACAGGAAGCTTTCTCACACTTCCGTCATCGAGATCGATTTCCAGCCTGGAAGATGCCGGAACGTTAAGGGTTGTTTCGGAGCGAGGAACTTTTCCTGATGATATAACCTCTCCCGCCGCTGATATGATGCGCATTTTATTTCCAACAGTTTTCTGTGGAATGATTTTAAGATTTGTAGTGACGGGGCGGGGGAGTGTATCTTTTCTGCCCCTGAAATAAATCGGATTTGTCAATGCGCAATGCTTTACTTTCTGCTGAGCTTTATTGGTATAGTCGCCATCGTTTTCACCGAAAGTCCGTGCTATAATCCATCCGCCCAGGCTGTTTCCTTTTATTTCGAGTTCTATTTCTCCGCCGGGGAAATGCTCTATGCATTCAAGGATCGTGCCTCCGGGACCAAGCAGCTCGACGCGTGATATTTCTTTCTCCCCCGGAGCAGGCCATGCCTTCACAGTAGCAAAGTGTGTGACATCGTCGCCGGTTGCTATTGTTGCGCCGGTACTCTGTCCATCCACGGAAAGCCACAGGTGTCCGCCTGAACTTATGGAGTGTGTTTAAGTTCTGAAAGAAGCTTTCATCTCATCCATTTTCGGGGCACGGTCAATGCCCGGTATGAAATTAAGAAGGATGTGTTCCTGATCTTCCGGACCCGGGGTGATGTCCAGTTCCGCAAAGCCGGGGACGTGATAACCTCTGTCCAGCAGCTCAAACCATAGCTCCTGATAATGTTTGTGATATGCGTCATACCCCTGAACGGTCAGACCGTCAATAAAACCATCAGCAAGAAGCTGCGGGATTAAATCTGCAGCAATATTTGTTGTGAACTGTCCGTTTGTCCACCACCAGCTTGTGGGGTGTGCCCAGATAGCTATTGCTCCGGCTTTTCGTTGAAGTGCCACGACTTCCGCATATGTGCGCCGGCGGTGACCCCCCGAAGGATCCTCGGGATTTGGATCTTCTATTGTATCAAGATCGCTGTACACGGGCCATCGATCCTGGTCGTAATCGTGCCATGCCGGTACCTGATAGTCGTAGCCGATGTACCAGAGATGACCATAATGCTGCTTAGGAGTTTCGTTGTCGAGGTAGAATAAAGTTTCTCCTCTGGCTACCTCATTCAGTCTCTGGATCGTGTTTTCAACACTTTCGCGATCCATCACGGTTGCCGGATCTATCTTGCCGGCAAAGTAGCGATCGCGTTCTTCGTTTTCGTGTTTTCTGTATGACAATCCGCTTATATGTGACCAGGGTGAACCGACCCCGAATGCCCGAACATCATGCCTTTTGGTCCAGTTGAGCAAATTTTTGAATGCCTCTTCTTCCGGGCTGTCTATATTCCGCAGGAAGTGGGAGTGCCCGCCCATTGAGGCTCGAAGTGGGAGAAACGATATATTTGATTTGGGAATGACAGTTATTAAAGATGCTTTCATTTTGATTCCGTCAATTCATTTAAACACCGCTGAACTCCATTGCCGGGTAATAAATCCCGCGGCGCGGATAATATATAAGGGTCGCCACACCGGTAAGTCCGAATGAAAACGGTGATATGGGAAATGGGCGCACTCCAATCAGAAAGGAGAGCATGATTCCCAGGGAGCCCCCGTGTGCGAAGAGTGCGATCGTCTTGTTTTCAGTTCCCTCATCGGGCACCCAGCCACCCATGCGATTATGCCAGCCTTCAGCGGCGAGTGCTGCAAGCAATGCGGGAACAACACGGGCATAAACATCAAAGGTGCCTTCCCCCAGCTCAGTTTTCCACGTTTCTTCAGCGTAGAGAAGGTTGTCTCTTTCCTGCATTTTCTCAAACTCGGTGCTGGTTGCATCACGAAAAGCCGCCGAAGGAGTCCATTCCTCGATACCGGGAACACGTTTAAGCGGTATGTTGCGTTTGTAAAGTGCAATCTCCGCTGTCTGAACGGCTCGTCCGTAAGGGGATGTAAGGGCAACATCTATATGAATATTGCTTAAACGGTTACGCAAATCTTCTGCCTGTTTTATTCCTTCAGGCGACAGGGCACCTGTGATAGGTGAAGCAGGACGGGAAAACGGATCACCAGCCATTCTGGCGTGTCGTATTAATAGAAGTTTCATTTTCTATGTGTTTTGAGGGCAAGTCTATTTGTCTTTTATTGTAGACTGATTAAACAGTGCTTTTCACGGGCAACTATAGCACAAAAGCGTTGTTGCGGGCAAGATGATGGCTTAACCAATCAGCAGGCGGGACAGGCAAGAATGTCTGTTATATTCGAGTTTTTTCTTCGATTTATAAACACGAATATCATTATGGTGAAAATAGAAATGACGGTGGACAGGAGTATGCCCCAGACGCCCATCAGGTGTACAGGAACCAGTTTCGTGCGGAGCATCCAGTATTCAATCAAAATGAGCGATAGTACATAAGCAATTTGACCAAAAAGCACGTATATCGGCTTTCGAATGAAGGCAGCATCGCCTTCAGCAAACCCCAAGAGTGCGCGCATGGGAATCATGGGAATAACAACTGCCATTGCTTTCAACGCCATGGGGATGTTTTCCGGCGACAGATTCTGTTCGCCTGCAAAGTAGGCTCGTGCAACAGGTGGAATAAAGAATATTAGCGGTATCAAAGACAGGATTACACCGATTATGACTGAAAATTTGAGTATTTGAAGCCACCTGTCTCTTCTACCATTTGCAAAGGTTAGAAAAACTGCCTGTGTCCTGTTGGCACCTGCTGAGGCAGGGTTGGCAATGCCCCATGCGATATAGTGTACGGCAACGGCAAGAGCTGCGTTGCTTGATCCGGCAGCAAGGTTGAGAAATCGCGCCAGTATGGTAGCCGAGGCTGTCATGCAGATCCCGCCCAGCGAAAGGGGCAATGTAAAAATCAACTGTTTTAACCATGTTGCGGATCTGTCTTCCGATATGGCGGCAAGTGCCCGGTACTCCGGCCTGGAGGCAATGTAGAGAAATACTGTTTCCATGACTACCGGTATTGTCATGCAGATAATACCGTTTAAATATCCGATTAAGCCGAATTTCAGAAAAATATTGGATAAACCCCACGTAGCAATTATTCGCCCTATTGTAGAGGTCGAAATCATATGCGTTCGTCTTGAATTGAGCAAAGCAACTTGTGGAGCGTTTCTCACGAAAAAGGTAAAATTCATGAGCGTGCAGAAGATGAGCGTTTGTTTCGTGATTTTAATTTTGTCCGGTTCGGTCAGGTGCAGGAATTTTTGTATTACCAGTGTGTCAAATGGAGGGATGCAGGCTGCTATCTGCATAAGGATTGCGATTGCACCCAGAATAAGAGACAGTTTTGTAAACTCGCTCATGCTTCGGTGTGATTTTGCAAATACCATTCCTGTAACTACCAGACCGGCGCCGATTGCACCTACAAGAAACATTATTGTCTGCGCCTGGGCAAAAACGGAATATTCTATAGTGCCCATCCCTGCTCCAAGTGTTGTGCCTCGTGTTACTATGCGTCCGACCAGGGGATAAGTGAGTGCCTGGGAAGCTGTCGACAGCAGAAGCGGGATAAAATACCTCGTCATCTCCATAAAGGAGACTGAATCGTTGATGTTGAGTTCTTCTTTTGTGCTCATGAGTTCGTAATGCTCAACTCTCCCTCATGAACGAATGCTGGAATTTGCTATTCACTTGTTTTTAGACAAAGAAAACGTGTTGTGCCTCATCCCATTACTGTTTTCCATGGTTTATCCTGAATTTTATATATCTGAACAAGCTGTAAAACAACAAATCAAATGACTTTAATCGTTGGAACAGCATACGCATTTATATTGTATCAGAAGAGCTCCGCCCAATGCAATTTAATTTCTGCACCGTTTTCTATTCTGCACTTATTTTATAAAAGCACAAAAAATGGGCTGTACTGCCGACATGGAAACGCTGGCAGCTAATTAATTGTTGCGCTACTGCCGGCAGTTATTCATGTAGCCACTTTATTGCCCAGGGGTCATCAGTCTCTTCTTGAAATTCCTTGATAAATCCGGCGAATCGCTCAACCGTTTCTGCATGTTCAGGTTTATCCGCAAGGTTAACAAGTTCGTCGGGATCGTTTTCCAGATCATACAGCTCGTAGCGTGGACGCTGTACGTATGCCTCCACTTTGCGTTTTCCAAACTGGCTACTGTCGGTGCGAATTACTTCCTGCCAGGTTGAAGAGTCCCAAAGGTCTGCAGCGAAGGGATAATCCAGCTTCCAGGC
>JAAZFF010000127.1 GCA_012511845.1 Lentisphaerota bacterium | reverse complement strand
CCCCCAGACTCAGCAGCCGTGATGCGAGTACGGAGCCTCGCGGTCCCAGTGCTCAGCAGACACGGACAGGCACAGACAGGAATGTCCGTGCTACAGTCGGCGGCTCATGAGAAAACTGCCCACTGCCAACTGTTCACTGCCCGGCTCGCCGAGCTTCACCGCCAACAGGTGGTGATAGACAATGGAGTTTTCTTGTTATTTCAATATGTTTTTAGTAAACTTTGTTTCTCGATGGTGCATATAAAAAATAAATTCAATCAGAAGCCGGGAAACAGCAATACTTTATGTGTTAAAGTGTTGTTGTTTTGCATGATTATGTTTAGCATAATTTGCCCTGCACAAGAATTCTCCCCTTCAAAACAGGATGATGCAAATGCTGAAGATTTTCCTGTTGCATCAGATATTAATGTGGCTGAAACTGCTCTGAAAGACGGATTGACAAAACTTGCTCGCGAACGGGCACTTGCTGCTTTTTATTCTCCGGATTCCAGCCAATTGATACGTAACAGGGCCTTCAGAGTGCTGATGACTATATGTGAGAAAGAGCTAACTGTATCAGATTTTTCTGACTTGATAGACTCAGAGTCTTTTGACGATAAGCCCTGTCCTGCCGGGTATGCATCTTTCCATGTACTGCGCTTATACTGGCAGGGAAGAGTTCTTGCCCTATCGAAACGGTTTGAAGAGGCGTCGGAGATACTTGATATTGTTGTTGATTCTCCCAAGACTGATCCTTTTCTAAAAACTGCAGCAATCCGGCTGCTGGCTTATTGCATGGCTGTTTCAGGAGATGAGTTGTCAGCGGCTGACGTTCTGGGTGGAGTTGACGAAGGTCAGCCGGAAGCCGTCCTGGACCGGGCACGTCTGCTCTTAAATGCCGGGAGAGCAGAATCTGCTGTTGGTGTATTGGCACCTTTGATGGTTGAAACTCAAAAACCGGAAATAATAGCCGTTGCACATCTTCTTAATGCACAGGCACTGGGAGAGATCGACTCAATAACAAATGCAGTGAAAACTCTTGCTGATTTAAGCACACTGGAGATTCCTGTTTCTGCGGATCATAAAGCGCTGGCTATGGCGGCAGAAGCCTTCCTGCTGGCTGAGAGCGGTGAAATCAGCGAGAAAACCATTGCTTTGATTGAGGGCGCTCTTGAGATTGCTGAATCGCTGCTCGTGCGATTTGAATGTGAAATGGCTTATGCCCGTATAATGAGCAAGTGTGGGCAAGCAGAGCATGCCGCAGAGAGTACGCGTCGGCTCATTGCAATGATGCCAAGATCGCATGCAGTAGCGCAAACGATTTGTGATGTCGGTGAAAATCTGCTCTTGCTTAATAAAAATGAAGAGGCGCTGTCAGAGTTTGCCCTTTTTATTTCATCAATTTCAGGAAGTCCGCTGGAAGCACTTGCCTACCGGGGGCGTGGCAGAGCGCTTGTAAATCTCGAACGTTATGCAGAGGCGGTGTCTTCTTTTTTTAAGGCGGCAGAATTGTCAGTAGAAAATGATTCATTTAAAATCAAATGCATATTAAATGCAGCATCGGCACAGCGAACCGGCAAATTTGATCATGAGGCAGTCAAGACCGTCACAGAGCTTCTGGAAAAAGAACTTCCAGCCCATATTCGCCTTAAAGCACTTTTACTGAGAGCAGAGAGTCTGGCTGAATTTGATAAAAATTCTGCAATAAATGCTTTTTTGGAAATTGCGGAGGAGTTTCCCGAAAAGCTTGAGCATGAGTATAGCCTGTTTCGGGCAGCTCAACTCATGGTGCATTCAACAGTCGATAAATTAGCACCTGAACAGTTTGTTGAGGCGGTTGGACTGTACGCAAGGGCTGCAGAAACAGACAATTCGGAGCTAAGAGCCTCATCGCTGCTTGGCATAGGGTTGCTAAATTTTAGAAATGAAGATTTTCAGGATGCTTTGGAATCTTTTCGTGCAGCAGTAACCATTACAAATGGAGGGGAAGCCGTTCAAAGAGCCATGTTTATGTCGGGTGAAACACTGATGGCGCTGGGAAGGGAAAACGAGGCATTAGAAACTGTACAGGAACTGTTGCAAGGGTATGAGAACTCACCATGGTTTGCAGAAGCAGTTTTTTGGATGGGGCGCCGGGCTTTTAATAATCAGAATAACGCAGAAGCACAAAAATACTTTAAACAGTTTGCAGAAACCTGGCCTGATAGTAAAAAAGCTGATGTTGCCCTTTTATTTACATCGTATTCTCTATTTTATGAAAAACGCTACCAGGATACAATTGATGTTGCAATGAAGGTTGTGTCCGACTACCCGGAAGGTGGTTGCGCAGACCTTGCACAATATATCCACGCAGAAGCCCTATGCGAATTGTTGCAGTTCGATAAAGCTGTTCTTATTTACGATACAATTTTGCAAACATCAGGAAATGATGACTTAAAGCGCAGGGCGATGGGCAGGCGCGGTGATTGTTATTTTACTCTCGGTTCAGATAACGCTGAGCGCTATGAAGAGAGTATAACTGCTTATGAAATGGCTCTGTCAGATCCCGGAACAATTTTATTGGAAGCAATTTTGCAATATGAATACAAAATAGGGCGTAGCCTTGATAAGGCCGGACGGATTGATGACGCCTTTTCAAGGTTTTATGAAAAGGTCATTTTGCGTTTTGAAGAAAGTCTTGCCCGGGATAACAGCATAGCTGAAACTCCAGCCCGTTTCTGGTACTCACGCGCAGTTTTTGGTGCTGCCGAAATCACAAGCCGGCAAGGAAATTCAGAGACAACAGTTTCCTTGCTGCAGCGTATTATCAATGGAAACTATCCTGGAGCCGACGAAGCTTCCAGGCGGCTTGAAGGCATGAAGGCGACAAATATACGATAATTTATAATGACAATTGGAGTTTGCTAATGAGGGATCTTTTAGAAGCAGGTGGACCGCTGTTGATAGTAATAATATTTTTGGGGATATTGTCTCTAATTGTTTTTCTTGAACGAGCTCTTCAATTGCACCGTTCGAGGATCGATGAAACTGATTTTCTTCAGGGAATCTTTAATACAATAAAACGCGGAAATATAACCGAAGCCCTTACACTTTGCGATGAAGCACCGGGTCCTGTTCCCCGCCTGCTTGGTATTGCCATTCGCAGGAGAAATTCTTCACGGGAAGTACTTGTGGATGAGTTGGAGCAAGCAGGACGTGCGGAAATATCCCGTATGGAGAGGCGAATATCTTTTCTTGCACTTGTTGCGCAGATAACCCCCCTGATGGGACTCCTGGGTACTGTCATCGGTATTTTAAAAGCGCTTCTGGTTATGCGTACCCAGGCTCCGATGGTGCAGTCGATTGATGTTGTCCGGATTAATTATGGGAGCAGTAAATACAGCAGCCGGACTTCTCGTTGCAATACCCTGCTTTATCGGATTCAACGTCTTGGTAGTTAAAATTGACAGACTAGTTTTAGATATGCGTCATGCATGTTCTGAAGCCCTGTTTTTCTTCACTGGTAAAACAGAGGAAGAAGGTGTGAATGAACTCAGCTGAAAATTTGATAAGAAAGAAGAAAAACAGTAGGCAGACTGAAGGTTTCTTCGTTGAGCATTCCCAAGATGAGCTTCGTACACGCTATAGACCACCGTGTAAAATTTACTCAGTTTTTTTTGCTGTAGTACCATGGTTAAATGTTTTTCTGCTCATGTCAGCCTTCGTTTTGTTTTTACAAAGCAGTGCTGTCGTGCCGGGAATGATAGTTGATCTTCCGGTAGAGCGAGTGCAAAGCGGAATACGCTCATCCATAATACTTGTGGCAAAAGCCCTACCGCGTGCTGCTGAACGAAAATCAAACACATATACTATACAGTCGGGTGATGACGGAGCTTTCGAGATCCCCATGGATGTTGTTGTTTTTTTCCAGAACGAAAGATTTAATCTTTCTCAACCGCATCATATTGCATCTTTTCGTAATAATCTTTCAGCCGAAATAACACGTAGCGGAGAGTCTTCTGCCCTTCTTTACCTTGATGAAAAACTGGCAAACAAAGATGCAATCAGGCTCGTTACAAT
>JAAZFF010000126.1 GCA_012511845.1 Lentisphaerota bacterium | reverse complement strand
CTTGACGATGTTGCTGAGTCCAAAGTAAAAGAAACTGAAGGGAAGAAGAAGGCACCTGCAAAAAAAGCAGACACGAAGATCAAGGCAGAAAAATCTTCCGCAAAGAAAAGCAAACCGGTAAAAGAAGAAAAGAAGGTAACGGAAGAGAAAAAAGCGGGCAAAGCAGCTAAAAAGGTCGAGAAGAAGGATTCTTCCGGCAAAGATTCTGCCGGTGCTGAAGCGAAGAAAAAGAGTACCCCCTCCAAAAAAGATAAAAAAGCTGTAAAGAAAACAACAAAGCGCTCCAGGAAGACAGAAAGCGAAGATATTGACGATCTCGATATTTATCTGGGTACGGATGACGACTCCGAAGACTCCGTAAATGAAGACTGGGAGGATACGGAAGATGAATTTGACGACCCCGATGAGCCCTCCCCTGAAGACCTGCTGGGCGATGAGGAGGTTGAGGAAGATTTTGATGTAGAGGAAATCGTAAAAAACGTTCATGAGCACCCGCGCGATGATGAAGATGAGGATGACGAGGATGAGTTTTTTGTCGGTGTAGCACATTCTTTAGATGATGACGTCGATTCGGTTCCCGCCTTCGCAGATGATATTGAAGATTACGACTCTTATACATTTGAGTTACCGGAAAGTGCGCATGAGGATTCTGATGCAAATGCAATAAGGCTTCGCAGGGAGGAACATTCCGAGAAGCTCAGGGAGCTCGTAAAAACGGCTGAGAACAAGGGCGGATATATCACACACGATGATATTAACGAGATTCTCCCGCCCGAGGTGCTAAAAGATACTGATATTGAAACGTATCTGGCAGAACTCAGCTCCCTCGGCATTGATGTAATTGATCCTGCAGATGCTGAAGCATACAGGGCTGAACTCAAAAATAGAGCTCCGGAAGAACAGAAGCAGAGCAAACTCGACTTTTTTGATGACCCCATTCGCATGTACCTGCATCAGATGGGGCAGGTACCCCTGCTGACTCGCGATGAGGAAGTAGATATCTGCATGAGAATAGAGAAATCGGAGAAGATTGTACGAGACATATTCAGCCGTTTCGGATTTGCTCTGAGAATGTACTCAGAACTCATTCAGCAGGTAGAAGACGGTGCAGAACGCTTTGACAGGGTTGTTGCCGACAAATATGTAGACAGCCGTGAAGAATATATGAAGAATCTGCCCAAGCTGAAAAGCGATCTTGGCAAACTTCAGAACCGGATGGCAAAACACCTGAAATCGCTTGAAACGACGAAGGACATGAAGCCGTCTGAGAGGGCGCGCCGTGAAAAGCAGGTTGAGAAGTGCCGATCAGAGTTTGCTAATCTTTCGCTTGAATTCAATTTCAAGCAGAAGATGCTGGAAAATCTTGCACTGCGGGCAGAAGAGGATATTTTTAAAAAATACCGCTGGTTGAGCGGAGAAGTATCCCGTCTTGAAAAAATGCGCAAAAGCAAACGTCGACAGGCTCAAATTGAGGAATATACCGAAAAGATGGAAGAGCTGGCAGAAGAGTTCTACATGCCGAGCGAGCAGTTCCTTGAAGAATTTTCAGTTTTGCGAACAGCCCTCCGGGAGGGTCAGAAAGCCCGTACGGAGATGGTAGAGGCAAATCTTCGCCTTGTAATTTCGATTGTTAAAAAATACATGAACCGCGGTCTTTCTTTCCTCGATCTTATTCAGGAAGGAAATACGGGGCTTATGAAAGCTGTAGAAAAATTTGAGTACAGAAGGGGCTATAAGTTTTCCACCTATGCTACATGGTGGATACGGCAGGCGGCTACACGGGCGATAGCTGACCAGGCTAGAACTATACGAATTCCCGTTCACATGATTGAGAATATCAACAGGTTGCTCAGATCACAGAAGAAACTTGTGCAGGAACTCGGCAGAGAGCCGACGCATGAGGAAGTGGCAGAAGAGCTTGAGATGAGCGTGGAAAGAGTAAAGGCAATATTCAAAATGGCTCAGCAGCCCATTTCACTGCAAAGTCCTGTAGGCGACGGTGAAGACGCTCATTTCGGTGATTTTCTACCCGATATTTCAGCTGAAAACCCATCAGAAATGACGGCTTACAGCATGCTCAGGGAACGACTCCAGGAAGTGCTGAGAACGTTGACTGACCGCGAACGCCAGGTGCTCGATCACAGGTTCGGACTTACAAACGGATATTCAAGGACGCTTGAAGAAGTGGGTAAGGAATTTAACGTAACGAGAGAGCGGATACGCCAGATCGAGGCTAAAGCTTTGAGAAAACTGCGTCACCCGACGCGCATGAGAAGGCTCGACGGCTTTCTTGACACATAGTACGAAGGAATGACCGTGGGCGAAAGTTGCTTTTCACGGATTCCAGGATAAATAACGCGGAAGTGGACCGCAATTACCTCCACAACACAAGAAAAGAACAGATCAAAAAATGGACCTTAATACAGAAAATAAAACCGTAGATATCACTGAAACGGTAAATGAAAATATAGAAGCAACCTCCGATTCCACAGTGGAAGAGGTCATAATTGTTGAAGAACCCCAAAGAAATGATGCCGGCAGTTGCAGGGTGTGCCCGGCACGAGAGCATCCGATAATAGCCGGTGCTGTAATAATAGCTGCTATCCTTCTGATTATCCTGATGGCTGTTTCAAGAAAACGCAGGAAATCGCAAAGCGGAAGACAGGCTAAAGGCAACAAAGCTGCAAAAAGCTCTGACTCCATAGAAATATACGTCGGCAACCTCAGCTATGACATGAATGATTCGCAGCTTAGAAAAGAATTTGAACGTTACGGGATTGTCAAAACAGCACGTGTAATAACTCACAGGACGAGCGGCAAATCAAAGGGATACGGCTTCGTGGAAATGCCTCATAGAAAAGAAGCCATGATTGCCATTAAAGCGCTCGATACTACTGATGTAATGGGACGTCGTATTCGCGTCAATGAAGCCAGGGCAAACACGCGACCAAATGACAGATAATACTTAATGCATATTATAACAAAACCCAATCCGCCCCTGTTGAACAGGCGAGATGACTACAACGATCTCGGCAGCAGATCACGCGGCAGACGCGAAACGGGGCGCAGACAAGAAGGCGAAACCGACTCGTCGGGCAATTACCGCAGCGACAACGTCTGGAGAAGTGCAAGGGCAAACGAACGAAGCGGTGACGGCAACCGGGACAATCGCGGAGGCTTTAACAAGCCTTGGGAAAGGCGAGGGTCCTCCCCTGCCCGCAAATACGGAGACAGACGTCCTGAAAGAGGTGATTTCAGAAAATCGCAGGGAAGGCGTGAAGACCGAGCAGGAGGAGATTCCGACAGAAGATTTGAAAGGAATGACTCGTTCAGGAAACCGTGGGATAGGCGGGACAGCTCATCGAGGATGGATAACGACAGATCAGGCGGGGGGTTTAAAAAACCGTGGGAAAGACGGGAATCATCTTCCCGCAGGGAACAGACAGGAAGAGGCGGGAGAGGAGAAGGATTCAGAAAGCCCTGGGAAAAGAGCAGGGACGATTTCCGACACACCTTCTCAGCAGACGATGTTCCCGCCCCTGCCCCGGAGAAACCGAAACAACAAATACCGGATCCTCCTCCAGGAGAGCTTCTGTTCGGGCGCCAGCCTGTTCGGGAAATTCTAAGAGCGGGCAGGCGTATTGTTAACGAGATGATTTTCGGGGATCACATAAAAGACAGCGAAGAGATTCTTGAAATAAGGCGATTATGTGAAGAGCGCAACATCCCCGTAACGCTTCATAAAAAAAGCTTTCTTGATTCCTGGCTGAAGTCGGCAAACCATCAGGGAGTTCTTGCCGTCTGCGGAGAATACCCGTATGTGGAGATTGACGAAATGCTTTCTGCCATAGAGGCGCAGGAAGGCAATACTCTGATAGTAATCCTTGATCATATTGTAGACCCTCAAAACCTGGGTTCGCTTCTGCGTACATGTGAGGCGGCGGGCACTGCAGGGGTAGTGTTGCCGACTGATCGGGCTGTAGGCGTTACACCTGCTGCCGTAAGAGCTTCGGCAGGAGCAGCTGAGCATCTGCCGATAGCCCGCATCCCAAATCTGTCGAGTGCTATAGAGCGATTCAAGTCTCACAATATATGGATTACAGGACTTGAAGCCTTGCCGGAATCAAAACCTTATACTGAAGTGGACTTCAAGGGCAGGGTCTGTATTGTAATAGGCAGTGAAGGGCATGGACTGAGCTCGCCCGTGCGAAAGCAGTGCGACAACCTTGTGCAATTGCCGATGAAGGGAAAAGTGTCGTCGTTAAATGCGGGAGTGGCAGGAGCAATTGCCCTGTACGAGGTGTTACGTCAGCAAAATTAATATATGAGTTCCCATTTTACAGTTCTGAATACGCAGCAGGTTATGACCGACAGCCGATTTACGGCACGTCGCGGCAGGCTCATGACTGCGCATGGACCTGTTGAAACGCCGGCGTTCATGCCGGTCGGTACGCAGGGAACTGTAAAAACGCTTGAGCCGCGCGATCTGCGGGAGCTTGACGTGGGCATGATATTGAGCAATACGTATCACCTGCTGCTGCGTCCTGGAAATGAAATAATCGGGACTTGCGGAGGTCTCCATGAATTTATGGGCTGGGACGGGCCTATCCTGACGGACAGCGGCGGTTTCCAGGTTTTCTCGCTGGGGCACCTTCGCAAAATCCGTGATGACGGTGTAGAATTTCAGTCACATATTGACGGTGCAAAATTCTTCATGGGTCCTGTGGAATCAATGGAAACCCAGCGAATTCTGGGTTCGGACATAGCCATGTGTTTTGACGAGTGTATTCCCTACCCTGCAACTCATGAATACGCTTGCAAATCGGTTGATAAAACACTACTATGGGCGACTCTTTGCGCTTCACAGGAAAGGGCTTCCCGCCAGCTTCTCTTCGGCATTGTCCAGGGAGGTGTTTACGAGAAGTTGAGGGAAAAATGCGCGCGAGGTCTTGTCGAAATCGGCTTTGACGGTTACGGCATAGGCGGAGTAAGTGTAGGGGAGCCTGAGGATGTGTTGCTCAAGGGTGTGGAGGACAGTGTAATTTATCTTCCGGAAAAAAGCCCCCGCTACCTTATGGGAGTGGGAGACAGGGTTCAGATTGTTGAGGCGGTGGCAAGAGGGATAGACATGTTTGACTGCGTCATTCCTACTCGCCATGCGCGCAACGGCTCTGCCTTTACCGGTACCGGCACACTTCAGGTAAAAGCCGGCAGATACAAGAGCGATATGCGACCGGTGGAAGAAGGGTGCCAATGTTACTGCTGCAGGAATTTTACCCGGGCGTACATAAGACATCTGCTGAACGCCGGAGAAATACTTGGGGTACGGTTGCTGACACTTCACAACATACACGTTTACATGAATTTTATGGAAAGATTAAGAGAGTCTATAGAGAACAACACTTTTGAAGATTTCAGAAACAGGACAAAAACAGAATTACGTACCTCAGCAGCATAGCAGATAACACGGAAACACAAATTCACAATATATACAGGCAGAAAACAATGAACTACAACTTTCAACCAATGCAGATAGAACAGATCACCACATTTGCAACAGGTTCTCCTGAAGCACCTTCACCCATGGGTGGAGGGATGGGAGCATTTTTACCGATTATTCTCATATTTGCCATCATGTACTTCATAATGATCCGTCCGGCACAGCGCAAGGAAAAAGAGCGCAAACAGGAAATAGCCAACATGACGGCAGGTTCCAAAGTTCTTTTCGGCGGAGGGATTATCGGAACGATTGTGGAAATCAGGGATGCAACCTTCCTGATCGAAATTGCCAACAATGTAATTGTCGAAGCAGCTAAAGGTTCTGTGCAGCGGAAGTTAAATGAGGACACACCTGTTGCAATGGATGATTCACAGTAATAAATAACAACATTTCAACTCAAAACAGACTGTAAAAGAATACCATCGGGGATCAAAATATGAATTTAAAATCAATGTGGCAGTGGGGAATACTGGTAATTGCAGTTACCTTTTCAATAGTTTTAATTTTACCTCCCAAAGAAAAGATAAGATTGGGGCTGGATCTCAGGGGAGGGCACAGCTTTACTATGGAGCTCGACAAGGATGCCATAGCTGAAACTGTTCGCGAACGTGCGGTTGAGGGCGCCACAGAAGAGGAAATCGAAAGACGTATCACTGAAACTGTGGAAACAGCAGATGATACGGCTGTTGAAATTATCCGCAACAGGATAGACTCTCTTGGAACAGAAGAGCCTGTTATAACAAAAGGTTCAGGCGGACGTATTTATGTGCAGATACCCGGTGCATCTGAGGAGAATCGCCGTAAAGCAGAAGAGCTGATGCGCAGTGTGGCATTTCTGGAATTCAGGCTCGTCAGTACACGCTCTGCAGAGCTTGCCTCACGGCTTCTCAGCTCAGGAAAGGTTCCGTCAGGCTATGAGATGGAAGTTATAAATGGTGAAAACTATTATGTAAAACAATTTTCAACTGAAGAAGGCGCACCGGAAGCGGATCTTTCAATATTCGGCGATCCTCCTCCGGGATAAGTATGCTTGCTCGAAAAAGTACGAATCGATACTAAGGAGGCATTTCGCCCCATATTTGTCGGACGTCGCCCATTGCTTACAGGGGACACCCTCAGCCGTGCCGATGCGCAAGTGGATAATATCGGTCGCCATATGGTAACGCTCTCTTTCAATAGCGAGGGCACGGCAAAGTTTGCTGAAATCACAACAAAGTACAGTAAAGACGGTACAGCAAACAAGGGTTCTGCTGAAGGGCGGCAGCTTGCAATAATCCTTGACGGGCTTGTTTATTCAGCACCGGTCCTCAATGAACCAATTCTCGGCGGCAACGCTGTTATTTCCGGTAGATTCACACATGAAGAAGCAAGTATTCTGCGAAATGTACTGAATGCCGGTGCTATGCCTGCACCCCTGAAATTTATCGGCAAACAATTTGTAAACCCCACACTTGGTGAAGATGCAATCAGCGGTGCTTCAAAAGCTGTAGTGATCGGATTCATAGCAGTCATAGCTTTCGTTATCTTCTACTATCGCTACATGGGGCTTATTGCAAGCCTGGGTCTTGTCCTTGTACTTTTGTTACTACCCGCATCGGCAGTAGTCACGTCGGGTTTTCTCAGATTATTCACATCTGATGCCACCTCCTCGGGCGGTGCTCTTCTCAAGCTGCCCGTGCTGACTCTCCCGGGTATAGCCGGTTTATTCCTGACCATAGGTATGGCTGTTGATGCAAACGTTCTTATTTTTGAAAGAACACGTGAAGAGCAGATGAGAGGGCGTGCACCGTTCCCGTCGATTATGGCAGGGTACAAGCGGGCGTTTCTGGCTATTTTAGACGGTAACCTGACAACTGTTATCACGGCAGTCATTCTTTTTATATTCGGAATGGGACTTATCCGCGGTTTTTCAGTAATGCTCGTTGCCGGTATTGTTGCCAGCATGTATATAGCACTCGTTGTTACGAAAATGCTTTTCAGGGCAACTATGGAGGAAAGCCGCACTCAGCCCATGAAAATGATGTCGCTCCTTCCTGTAGACATGGCGATCCCGTTTCACAAATACTTCAAGAAGATAATCATTGCGCTTGCTGTAGTAATAGTTGTATCGCTGGGAATTACTG
>JAAZFF010000012.1 GCA_012511845.1 Lentisphaerota bacterium | reverse complement strand
TGATAACACTGTTGGCAAATTTGGCGCCTGTTGGCGCGGGACTGACGATTCTTGGTGCCGGTATCGGCATTGGATTGCTGTGGGCTGTCGGTCTGCAGGGAATGTCGAGACAGCCCGAGATGCAGGGCAAATTGCAGGTAACGATGCTGATTGGTGCCGCACTGATTGAAGGCACTGCTCTTTTTGCTCTCGTTATCTGTCTGTTAGCTTAATTTGGGGTCAGTAACTTTCGTGTATCCGCTTTGACGCTGTTTTGTTAACTGACACATAGCGGGCACGCAGGGGAGAAGAATATGGGATCTGAAACAATTCAAAAGGGCAGTGTGATGCCCTTGCCGGTAGCTGCACATGATGACGCCGAGCAGGAATCTACTGCTATAATGGAGCAACCGCAGAAAAGTTCTGAGGCGGCTGACTCCATACAGACTCAGCTTGTCAATATATCCGGCAGCATGATGATTCAAACATGGCTGGCGTTTATTATAGCTGCCCTTGTACTCGGCAAGTTGCTGTGGAAACCTATTTTGACCGCTATAGAAAAGCGGGAAAATGATATAAGGGATTCGATAGAACAGGCGGACAGGGCACGAGCTGAGGCGGCTGAATTCGACAAGTCTAAACACCGCATGGCGGCGAAGACCGACAAGGAGGTTGAGGAAAAGCTTGCAAGGGCGGAGCAGGAAGTTGTCCGCTTAAAAGAAGTTGCGGAAAGGGACGCCCGTCAGGCAGCTGCAATCCGTTTGCGCAAGGCTGAAGAGCAGATTGCCATTGAAGCGGCTGAAGCCAAGAAAGCTCTGAAAGCGGCTACAGTAGAGGAAATAGGTACCATTTTAGAGAAGCTCCTTTCGCAGGAACTTACAGGAACTCAAATGGAAAAATACCAGGAGGCAATGCTTCGAGAGGTTGAACCATGATTCCTACTGTATATACACGAACGTTCGCACGCAAGATTATTGAGGAACTGGCATGTGGCGATGAAGCAACCCGTATGACAGCAGAGGCAAGGGAGTTGATTTCACGCTGGGATGATTCAGCTGATTTTCGTGAGTACTGCATAACTTCATTTGCCGGCACAAAAAAAGGACATGCGGCAGAGGCAGAAGAAGTCTGGTTCGGCAAACTCGGCAGCGGTTCGATAGAAATTATGAAGCAGGCTGCACTGTGGGGATGCCTGCCTGCGATTCGATCGCTTGCTACAGATATTTTGGAGCTTTGTGAAACGGAAAAGAATCGCCATATAGCCAAAATCGAATTTGCTGTTTTCCCGAAAGAGAGCGATCTTAAACTGCTTAAGGACAAGCTTGAGAAAAAGTACAGGAAACCGATCGAAACGGCAGTATTTGTAAATCCCGACTTGCTTGCAGGTTTTCGTGTAACTATCGGGCATAGAATATTTGATGCATCTTTAAAAGGCAGGCTTTCCAAACTGAAGCTGCCGAAAGATTTGGAAGATTCGGGCGAGCTGGATGGTGTACAACTTAAGCCGGAGGATATAGAGTCTTTAATCAACCACTGGACTAACGAAGAGTTTTTTGAACCGGATGACTATGAGTTTGGTGTTGTGCTCCGTGTAGGAGATGGTATTGCCCACCTCGATAAGCTTGCCAATGTGATGTACAATGAACTTCTTGAAAAAGAGGACGGCACAGTTGGCATCGCCCTGAATCTGGAAGAAACTTCAGTTGGCATGGCAATTCTCGGGAGCGATACGCGCGTCCGGGAGGGCGATATATTCCGCAGGACCGGACGACTTGTCTCAGCTCCTGTCGGTGAAGCCCTGACGGGGCGTGTCGTTGACGCCCTGGGGCGTCCTCTCGATGGATTGGGGCAGATAAAGGCTGAAGAGTACATGCCTGTAGATATTGCGTCTCCTTCGATTGTGGATAGAAAAGCGGTAACTATGCCTCTTGCTACGGGGATTACGGCAATCGATGCGCTCACCCCTATCGGCAGGGGACAGAGAGAACTGATTATCGGGGATAGAAAGACGGGTAAAACAACTATAGCAATAGACGCCATCCTGAATCAGGCTGGCAAGGGTGTAAGATGCTTTTACGTGCCCATAGGTCAGAAAATGTCATCTGTAGCTTCATTGCATCATATTCTGAGAGAGCGCGGTGCAATGGAATACACGACTATTGTCGCTGCCAGTGCGGCAGAGCCTGCCCCTCTTCAATACCTTGCCCCGTATTCAGCTTGCACGATGGCTGAGTACTGGAGAGATCGCGGAGGCCATGCGCTTGTGATTTATGACGATTTATCGAAGCATGCTCATGCGTATCGCCAGTTATCCCTTTTGTTGCGACGCCCACCCGGCCGGGAAGCCTTTCCCGGAGATATATTTTATCTGCACAGCCGGCTTCTCGAAAGGGCTGCCCAGCTGTCTGATGACAGGGGGGGCGGCTCGCTTACAGCATTGCCGATAGTTGAAACTCAGGCAAATGATATTTCAGCGTATATCCCGACAAACGTAATTTCCATTACTGACGGTCAGATTTTCCTTGATACCGGTCTTTTCCATGAGGGGCAACGCCCGGCAATGAATCCCGGAATTTCGGTATCACGTGTTGGCGGCGATGCTCAGGTGCCAGCGATGAAGACTACTGCCGGTCCGTTGCGTACACAGCTTGCCCAATACCGGGAGGTGGCAGCATTTTCAAGATTTTCTTCTGATTTGGACCCTGCTACCCAGGAACAACTCGTATTGGGACGTTCGCTTATGCATGTTCTGAGGCAATCGCCCAACAATCCCATTTCTGTTGAAAAACAAGTTGCAGTGCTTTATGCAGCTACCAATAAATTTTTCATTGGCATAGAGGAGGAAAGGCTGGATCTTGCAATCCAGGCAGTTTTCGCAGCTATTGATGATACTGAAGACGGCAAGGCGTATACAGAGCGTTTTGAAGCTTCTTCCAGAATGGATGAGGAACTGAAATCGATGTTGAAAAAGATTCTCGAGGAAAGTCTGGAGCTCTACAGTTAGCACATACCGGATGGATTATAATGGCAGATCTTAGCGAATATACAGCAAAACTGGAGTCAACGAGAAGCATGGGGCGAGTAATGACGACCATGAAGATGGTTTCCACTTCTCATTTCCATCGGGCGCAGAAAGAGCTGCATCGTCCGGAACAGTTTATGACAGAGCTGCACAAATTGCTTGTACGACTCGTTCAGGATCCGAAGCTGGCAAAACACCCTCTTTTAATGACCCCGGAAGATCAAGAGCCCAAAATTCTACTTTTTGTGGTTACTTCTGATCGCGGTTTATGCGGCTCGTTTAACAGCAGTGTAATAAGACAAGCGAGGGAATGGACGAATATGCAGCGCTCTACCCGGCAAGCGTCTGTTTATGCCCATTACATCGGCATGAAGGGGTACAAGTCTCTGCAAAATGAAATCAGGTCGGCGTCGAGCCCTGTTTCAGTGGAGGCTCATCCCACACTCCGTCATTCCAGTGTACCCGGAGCATTTGCTTTCAGGACGTTTATGGACGGACGGTATAATGAAGTATGGGTAGTCGGGAACAAGTATCTGGGTGCAACAGCTTTCAGGACAAAAGTTTCACGAATTTTTCCATTATCACTGCCTGAAGGTACCGGGAAAATTGATTTGAACCAGAAGGTGATTATTGAGCCGGATGCAACAACAATTCTCGTATCTGCTGCACGCATGCTCGTATCTGCTGCAATTTATTCCGTTCAGTTGAACTGTGCCGTAAGCGAACATTCGTCCCGCATGCTGGCTATGGACAGTGCTGAAAAAAATCTGGAACAGATGCAGAAAGAAACCATTTTGCTGCGTAACAGGGCAAGGCAGGCTGCAATAACAAATGAGTTGAATGAAATAGTTGCAGGCTCAGAAGCTCTTGATATATGACTTTAAATGTGGAGGCTTTTTACAATTGAATGATAAAGTGAAAAAAGATTCTGTACAGGGCAGAAAAACCGGGAAGATTGTTCAGGTTTTAGGTGCGGTTGTAGATGTGGAATTTCCGGACGGGCATCGCCCGTCTCTATTAAGTGCTTTAAAAGTTACCAATCCGCTTCTGGATGATAAACCTTTCAATTTGACGCTGGAAGTGGCTCTGCATTTAGGCGACCATCGTGTACGTACAATTTCGATGCAATCGACGAACGGTCTGACACGCGGTACACCGGTTGAAGATACCGGCATGCCGATTTCCGTTCCTGTAGGCAAAGGTACTCTTGGGCGAGTTGTAAATCTGCTGGGAGAACCGATAGACGGCGGGGGACCGCTGACTTATGATTCTATAGAATCTATTCATCGTGCACCTCCACCGTTTACGGATCAGCGACCAGAGGCTGAAATGCTCATAACCGGGATAAAAGTTATAGATCTCCTTACTCCTTACCTTAAAGGAGGCAAGGTTGGTTTGTTTGGTGGCGCCGGTGTAGGGAAAACTGTACTGATACAGGAACTGATCCACAATGTTGCACGTGAGCATGGCGGTTACTCTGTTTTTGCGGGTGTAGGAGAGCGCACGCGTGAAGGGACTGCTTTATATGAGGAAATGGAAGAATCAGGAGTGCTCGACAAAACGGCAATGATTTTCGGTCAAATGAATGAGCCGTCGGGAGCCCGTTCTAGAACAGCTTTATCCGCCTTGACGATGGCAGAATATTTCCGAGACAAGCTGAACCAGGATGTCCTTCTTTTTATAGACAACATTTTCCGCTTTACCCAGGCAGGGGCAGAAATCTCTGCACTGCTGGGTCGCATCCCTTCGGCAGCAGGGTATCAGCCGACGCTCGGTACAGAGATGGGGGAACTGCAGGAGAGAATAACCTCCACCAGGCATGGTTCATTAACTTCTGTACAAGCTGTGTACGTACCGGCTGATGACTATACCGATCCGGCTCCGGCAACGATGTTTGCGCACCTTGATGCAACGACAGAACTTTCACGCGATATAGTAGAGCAGGGGATATATCCTGCTGTTGATCCTCTTACTTCCAGTTCTTCAATACTCGATCCATCAATTGTAGGCAGTGAACATGTGCGTATTGCACGATCTGTTCAGGAGATTTTGCAACGATACAAGGAGCTGAGGGATATTATAGCGATTCTAGGGATGGATGAACTCTCGGACGAAGACAAGATTCTTGTCGGTCGTGCCAGAAAGATTCAGCGTTTTCTATCCCAACCGTTTCACATTGCTGAAGCGTTTACGAATATAAAAGGTAAGTATGTCGAGTTTTCTGATACACTTTTTTCTTTTTATGCGATACTTTCAGGAGAAGGTGATGATTTGCCGGAACAGGCGTTTTATATGGTAGGTACCTTTGAAGACGCTCTAGCAAAAGCGAAGACGCTCGGATATAAGGCACCCGGAGTTTAAAAATGGCAAAGAAGTTTAGTTTTTCCATAATCACGCCTGAAGGCATTGCATATGAAACAGAGGCAGAAGTTATAGAAATCGTTTCATCTGCGGGAAGTCTTGGCATTATGGCAGGCCATGAACCCATTATAACAGACAGCCCGCCGGGCAAAGTGCGAATTCTGAAAGACAATGTCTGGACTTCGCATAATTGCGACGACGGAGTGTTTATAATGGACGGAGAAAAGGCCCGGCTTCTGACCACATTTGCCGGAGCTCAGCAAGCCGAGCAGTGATCAGTTGGGCAGTGGAGCCATTCAGGTTCGGAATCGGGATCGCTATCGGGATCGTTTTGACTTCGGCCTCGAGACTCAGGACTCGGGATTTGTCCGACGTGTCTGACCAGTCTGACGTGTCTGAGGGGCGCCGCAACTGGACAGGGTGGATGAACTGGACAGGGTGGATCAAATCCCGAGCTGGTGCCCAGAGCTCTCGGGCTCTGCAACCACACACAGACAGGAATGCCTGTGCTACAGTCTATGGCAACAAAAAATACCCGCTGCCCTCATTGCCCGTGGGCAATGATTAGGCTGCCAGTCTTACTGCGGCAATGAGGGTAAACACCATAACAAAAATGGCTACTGTTTCTACAATGCCTATGGCTGACATGTTGTTGGCAAGTCCTGAACCTGTTTCAGCATGTGAATCGGCTGCCCCTGCCGCAACAATACCTTGAAAATATGCGGAAAGCCCCATCGCCAATCCGGAGAAAACCCCTATAAGAAGCATTGCGATTCCTCCACCGGGTAGAAAGCTCTCTTTAGTTGCTGTTCCTATCATGACGAACATCACAATCATGCCGTACAGTGTCTGGGTTATAGGAGCCCCTACGTACGATAGCAGAATGAAAGGTGCAGGTTTGCCCTGGGCATAGCATTTTTTCCATGCTCCCACGGCGGATGCCCCTGCGCGCCCTGTGCCAAGACTTGAACCGATAGCACTCAGACCGAGAGCTATAACTGCACCTGCGATTCCCATTGCCACATTGATTTCTTCCATTTTGAACCTTCCTTTACATAAAAAGCATCTCTGGATGCTGATATTTTAATTTAAATCTTTATTGTTTATTGTTTTTCCCGCAAGTTCCGCCACAGCCGGTTCTACAGCCGTAAACGGTTTAAAATCATAACCGCTCCATGATACACCTTTGGAGCTCGAAAATTCGAGAGTATTCAGGCGCACTCCATGGACGAGAATGCTGAGGGCAGCCATAGCCAGGTTGAGTCCGTGTCCGAAACCCATAATCAGGATCATGACAGGGATCTTGAGCAACATCGGCAAATCCATTCCCAAAGCCATGGAGTTGAAGTTTTCTGCCAGCTTTACTGAAGCTAATCCTACTGCATACAATCGAACATAGGAAATTACATCTCCAAGACTGCTCATTAAGTCGAGCGGCAACATCGCCAGGCTGATTCCTTCTGTTTTCAATTCTGACTTATCGAGCATAAATAATGCGATAAGTATGATTGAAATGACGAGCAGATACGGACCCCATGCGGGATATGTAAACTTTGCTACATCCATAACGATTCCGCAAACAATCAGATACATGCTCCAGACAACACCAACCCAGCCCAGTTCAGCAAGCAACTTTTTTGAAGGCCACAGCACCAGTGCATTCCAGATTCTTGCTGTGCTCAGATGAACAGCTCCGAGGGCAAAGCAGAGTTGCATCATATAGTCCTGATCTGACAGGAATTTCATGGAATGCTTTAGAATTTCCGGAATATATTTCTCGCTTATTCCTAAAAATGTTGTGCCAAAACACGTACCCCCAAGTACACCATAGAGAATAGTACTTCCCGAGAATACATACAGCATTTTGATCCATGAGTTTA
>JAAZFF010000125.1 GCA_012511845.1 Lentisphaerota bacterium | reverse complement strand
GACATGTAGTAAGTGCCGGCTTGCGTATATGCATGTGTGGCAGTGGGGATCGAGCTTTCTTGTGTAACTCCATCTCCGAAAGTCCATGTATACGAAAGCGTGTCTGCCCCGGGCTCAAATACATCAGCGTCGAACGCAACTGCCTGATAAGGATATATCCGATCCGGGGAAATATTAACTGCCAGTATCTCCGGGGCAATATTTGTTACTGTAACGCCAAAGTTTCCACCCTGATACGTTGTTGTACCTGCCGGTGTAAAACTGAAGGTGCAGGTAGACTGCGAATTCCCGTTCAGAGGCTTGTAAAAGAAGGTCGCCACACTTGTACCGGCAGGAAATTCCAGCATGTTTGATACAGCTTCAATAATTCCCGGCTTTGAGCCGGAAACGGTAAAGATAACTGAGTCGGAAGGATCTTTACCAGGAAGTGCCACCTGCACTGCAATCGCATTATCCTTGTCCTCCCCTACAACAGAAGGACCTCCAAAGGCGAGCCTATACCGCCTCGGGCTGTTGGGATCGAGCGGATCTGTTTTGAACAACTCTATTTCATCATAATCTGATATGCCATCACCATCCGTGTCAGGATTGAGAGGATCAGTGCCGTTAAGGAATTCTTCTAGATTCGTCAAACCGTCTCCATCAGGGTCCTCTGCTGAATCATCAGTAAACGGATCAAGTCCATTCTCCATTTCCCACAAGTCGGGCATGCCGTCACCGTCGCTGTCAACTATGCCGGCAAACGAAAAGATCTGGACACGCCTGTTGCCAGTGTCAGCCACTATGATCTCTTCTGCCCCTGGTCCGGTGTGCAGGCTGTATGGTTTGGACAAGTGACCTGCGCCAGTTCCCTTTGCGCCGAAATGATTGACGTAGTCACCGCCTATTTCAAAAAAGGTGATTCTGTTGTTGACACTGTCCGCAACAAGAAGCTTGCCTTCCCAGAAAGCACAGTCGGTCGGACCGTTGAGACGTCCCGGAGTGGATCCGGGAACGTTCGGCGTACCGTATGTGTTGACAAGGGAGCCGAACGGGGTAAACTCGTAGACGCAGTGCTTCGAAGAGCTGGAAATGAATCTGTTGCCCGTCTCCGGGTTGACGGCTATACCATCAAATGTAGCAGTGTAATCGTTTGAAAAGTACAAACTGGAGTTTGACAGGGCAGAATAGTCCCCCGTCAGGGTAAGCATATAGGCCATCTTGTAGCCGTAGCCGGGGTTGCTCGTGCCGCATACAACGATGTCGTCTCCGTCGAAGTCGACATCAGTCGGATTTTGGAACTCATCGGTGTCTGAATACGAGCCGACATAGGAGAAAACTACGCCCGCCGCGCTTTCCGTGAAAGAGTACACCACAATACGATGCGCCGTGGTTCCTTTGTCAGCAATTGCTATTATATTCTGGGAAGGATGTTTAGCCATCCCGTACGGCGATGAAAACGGGAAACCTCCGGTGCCGCCATCGGTGAGACCGGTGAAGTCGCGCACATGGGGCCCGGTCTGAGTCTTCTTCCAAACGGATATTTTCTTGGCATATG
>JAAZFF010000124.1 GCA_012511845.1 Lentisphaerota bacterium | reverse complement strand
GTCTCATGTGCCAAATTATATCAATTATCAATTGATGAAAGCAAGGACAAAATCAAACAAAAAAACATTATAAAATCAAGCTGATAACAGTGCAGCAAATTTTTCTCCCGCAGAACAGGGAAGTGCAACAGCGATTCTAATTTTGAGAGCAATGACCGTATTAAATACTCCTATTGCTACAGTACCTCTTTGCATATTTAGAATTGCTGTTCGAAATCACAGTTAATATTTATTTCTTTTGCGTTTGTGGAGGCGAGATTGTAGAATGCTCACCATCATATTTTGCAGTTTAAATGTTTTCTATACTTAATAGTTTTGCAGTTCGATATGTTCAGCAGTTTTTAAAGGGATTTGTCAGATGGTAGATTCTATGGTGTCTGGACATGTGAAAAATAGTGTGCTGAGCTGGAGGTCAGTCTTTTTCGGTCTTACCGGACTTTTCATGATGTCCGGTTTGGCTGGCTATCATGATCAGGCTTTGGGCGGCACGTTGATGATTGGAAACCATCTTCCCGGAGGCGCATTTACCTATTTTATATTTCTGGGACTTGTCTGGAACGGTTTTTGGGTATGGGTTGACAGAGTGTTTAACAAGGATGGCGCCGTACGGCGTAGCATGGTTCTGACTTCGCGCGAGATGGTTTTTGTAATTGTAGTTACGCTTGTTGCCTGTTTCCCGCCTACATCGGGGTTTTTCAGGTATTTTCACCGCATGATTATGATGCCGTGGTATTTTTTAAGCAATCATGCTGATTGGCAGACTTACGGGGTTTTGACAAAGCATCTGAGACCGGAGTTCTTTCCGGAACCATGGCTTGGAGACGGTATAAAATCTCAGATGGAGTATGAACGCGTTTATAAAAGCTTTTTTACGGGATTGGCACGTGGAACAACTACAGTACCTCTTTGGAAGCTGCCTCTTGATGCCTGGGTGCGTCCGATGATGATTTGGGGACCTACTATTTTTCTGCTGGCACTTACTGTAATCTCTTTACAGTTTGTTTTACACAGACAGTGGGCGGTGCACGAACAGCTGAGTTACCCAGTGGCACAGGTTGCAAGAAGTTTCTGTGATATGAATGGCAGCAGGGGGCAAGGGGTTCCCGACATTTTTCGCAATCGTCTGTTTTGGTGGGGGTGTTTGCCTGTGCTGTTTCTGCTCGCTATAGATTATCTGGCATTATGGTTTCCTAATTCTGTTCCATCTATTGTAGAGTTTATGCCGGATTTGAAACACTGGTACTTGCCGGTAACGACCAGGATCCCCATTCTAACCAAGGTTACGGAGACCTGGTGCCTTAATTGGCAGACTCTTTACTTCACTATTGTGGGCATGGCGTTTTTCACTAGTACTGAGGTAAGTTTTACAATGGGGATCGGACCTATATTGCTGGCTATATTCGGCATCGGGTATTATTTCAGTACAGGTACATCTCTGCAGTACAATCACGTTGAAGTCAGCAGGGCAGGGGCATATGTCGGATATACAATTATGCTTTGTTACGCCGGTCGTCACTACTATTCAAGAATCCTGGCGCTGGCTCTTGGATTTAAAAAACTCCGTAAGAATGAAAAAGCCGCTTTAGAGCAGACAGAACAGGTTGCCATTATGGCTGCCCGCGTCCTGCTTTTACCTTTTATAGGTTTTGTTATTGTTCTCTCCTGGATGTGTCAATCCTGGGTGATAGCTGTTTTTTACAGTCTTGTTCTGATCATTCTTTACACTGTGATTTCGCGCATTGTATGCGAAAGCGGTCTTCCGTTCGTTTTGGCGAACTGGTATCCGACAGTTATTTTGCACAAACTTATGGGACCCGCAGCAATGGGTCCCAAGGCTATGACCTTTTCGTTGTGGAGCACTGGAATATTTGCAATGGATCCGCGCGAGTCTCTTATGCCCTACGTTGCTACGTCCATAAAACTGGCAGATGATACAAAAATCAGACTGAAGCGGATTTTCCTGATAATTACAGGTGCGGTTGCAGTAGCTCTCATAGTTGCATTTTTCAGTTCTACTTATTCGCTATACAATTACAAGGTAATGTCGGACACTTTTGCCGCAACGTCACCTACCCAATGGTTTCTGGATACTGCTGCCCGAAGTATGAGTGAGATGGAGCTGCTCGGTGTTCTTGAGGAGAGTGCCAATGCATCTGCTCTCGGAAGATTGAAGTATATAAGCGGTATAACAATAGAAACTCGTTTCTTCTTTTTTGGAGCAATTGGAGTCCTTATTTTATCAATCCTGAGATTCCGGTTTCCAAAGTTCCCCATTCATCCGATTTTGTTTTTAATGGTGGGTACATATCCCGCTGCCCTGACATGGGCGGCTTTCCTTTTAGGCTGGTTTATAAAAATTATAGTTATAAAATTTGGAGGAGGCAGTGTATACAACAGATTGAAGCCGCTTTTTGCAGGAATAATAGCAGGCGAATTGCTTATGGTGGGGATAACTCTTATTGTAGATTTTATTTATTTCTTTGCTTCAGGCAGTGCCTCCCCGATAAAATATTTTGTTATGCCGCCATAATTATGAACAGTACTGAAAAGCTTGCAATCAGCTTCCCGGGCTTCTTTCCAACCTCTTGAATCACATCCGGATATGGAAGCGTGAGGTTTTTATGCTTGAGTTGCATGCTTTGGATAAGATAACATTATGTTATTTTTATCAGCCCTCGATTTTATTTTTAGACTTGGTTACACTTTACGGATTGTCTTTTTATGTCAAATAATATTCCAGCGGAAAGCGATTCCGGTTCAATTTTTACCTGGCGCTCTATTGTTTTTGGATTTCTCGGTATTTTTCTAATGTCCGGATTGGGCGGTTATCACGATCAGGTACTGGGAGGGACCATGATGATCGGCAATCATATTCCGGCAGGGGCATTTTCATATTTTATAGTTTTAGGGCTTTTTTGGAATGGTCTTTGGGCACTTGCAGACCGATTTTTTAAAACAGGCGGTGCGATCAGGCGTACGATGATTATTTCCTCGCGTGAGCTTGTTTTCGTAATGGTTCTTACGCTTGTATCGTGCTTCCCGCCTACATCAGGGCTGTTCAGATATTTTCACCGGATGTTGATGATGCCTTGGTACTACCTTAGCAGTCATGCCGATTGGGAGAGCTATGAACTTCTAAGCAAACATATGAGGCCGCAGATATTTCCCAAACCCTGGCTTGGAGATGGTGCATTCTCCCAGATTGATTATGAGAGAGTTTACAAGAACTTTTTTACGGGAATGGCAAAGGGAAATGAAACTGTTCCTCTTTGGAAGCTGCCGCTTGATGCCTGGGTTCAGCCCCTGATTATTTGGGCACCGCTTCTTATTTTGCTTGCATTGGCATTGATTTCCCTGCAATTCCTTGTGCATCGGCAATGGGGGGTTCATGAACAGTTAAGTTACCCTGTGGCGCAGGTTGCAGGAAGTTTCTGCGATATGAAAGGGAGCGGAGGAAGGGGAGTTCCCGATATTTTCAGCAATCGGTTGTTCTGGTGGGGCTTTGTGCCGGTATTATGTCTTTTGCTGATCGATTATTTTGCCCTGTGGTTTCCGAATTCTGTGCCTGCCGCCATAGAGGCTATGCCCGATTTTAAAAGCTGGCATCTGCCGGTGAATGATAAGATACCAATTTTGCGTAAAGTTCCAGATATATGGTGTCTGAACGGGCAAACGATCTACTTTACAATTATCGGACTGGCTTTTTTTGTAAGCTCCGAAGTGAGCTTGACTATGGGACTGGCTCCGATTCTGCTGGGAATCTTCGGTTCTTTCTAATTCCTCAGCACAGGTACTTCACTACAGTCGCAAAGTCTGGTGATGAGTCGTGCAGGAGCTTATGTAGGTTACACGATAATGCTCTGCTATTCAGGTCGTCACTATTATGCCGGTGTCCTGATGCGTGCCCTGGGTTTCAAGAGAAAAATCAAGGACGGGGACAAGGGCGTTGAAGGTGATGATGCCGTTTCGGTGCTTGCAGCCCGCACTCTGCTGCTTTCTTTTATCGGGTTTGTAATAATTTTGTCCTGGATGTGTCAATCTTGGGTAATTGCCATATTTTACAGTCTGCTGCTCGTTATACTTTATCTTGTTATATCACGCATTGTTTGTGAGAGCGGGATTCCGTTCATACAGTGCAACTGGGAGCCGGGTCCGATACTTGTAAAGCTTTTGGGACCTGCAGCGATGGGACCTAAAGCTCTTACCTTTTCGCTCTGGAGCAATGGTATTCTTGCGCAGGATCCGCGTGAGTCACTTATGCCGTACGTTGCAACCGGTATTAAATTATCAGAAGATGTGAACATTAAACTCAGGCGTATGTTCTTCGTCATTGTGGCAGCAGTAGTTCTTGCCATGACTGTAGCTTTCCTGAGTTCTACATATTCTTTGTACAACTACAAGTCTACGACTGATTCATGGGCTGCGTTATATACTCCTCAAATGTATCTTGATCAGGCAGCACGAAGTTTCAGCTTTATGGAAGCTGTAGGTGAATTGAAGACGAGTGCTGAGGCATCTCCTTTAGGTCGTCTTAAATTGATACGCAGTGCCCCCATGGAAACGCGTTATTTCTTCTATGGAGCCATAGCAGTACTTGCCTTTACAATATTGCGTTACCGTTTTTCTAAATTTCCCCTGCATCCGTTACTCTTCCTGGCTGTTGGAACATACCCGAGTTCAGGGACGTGGTGTTCTTTTTTAATAGGCTGGTCTATCAAGCAACTTGTTGTAAGATTCGGCGGCGGGGGTGTGTACAACAAGATGAAACCGCTTTTTGTGGGAATTATAGCCGGTGAGCTTGTAATGGTAGGCATAACGTTGTTTATGGACTTTTTCTATTTCTTCATGTACAACACTCCTGCTCCGATCAAATATAATTTAATGCCCGGCTAGCGGTTAAATAGAATTTAGGAACTTTGTAATGAAGCATAATTTTAAAATAAAGATATGAGTGGAACGAAACGTCAATACAGAGAAATCGATGTAAAAAAACAGCATAGCATGTCTTTTCGCGAGACATTTATGCTTTGTGTCAGAGGCGTGAGCCACAGAATGTTACGTTCAGTTCTGACTTTGGCAGTAGTCGTTCTGGCAGTGGCTTTTTTTATGTTCCTGTTAGCTGAGAGCATGTTCATACGCTCAATAGGTCTTGGCGTAGAGGCGGAGGCAGAGCATCAGCGTGCATCGCAGCAACTTATGAACCGGATGTTTTCTACTGCTACAGATTATGTAACCGTGAGACGTCTTGCAGAGGCACGCAAAAGGGAAGACAAGGGAGTGTTTGATGAGTTTTCACGTCTTTCCGGCATGGAGCAAAATGAGCTGAATCACCTGTCCTGGCTGGCTTCCGAGGAAATTCTTTATACTAAATGGCTGAATGAAATTCCTACTGGTAATCGAACAGTTCTCATCCACAAAACTTCCGGCAGGGCAGCTTTTGAGCATATCCTTGCAGATGTTAATGCCTTTACGAGGAAATTGGAACCCATGCTGGACATCAGAGCGCCGGCAGGTCTCGATAGATTTCGTGAATTTCTGGATGACTATAAGTCATACGAGGAAGCAGTCAGGAAACTTACGCTCAAATGGAATGAGAAGGTAAATCAGGCGAATATGGTGATGGCAGAGGCTAAAGGCGATGATTCCCTCGACGACAATACCTGGATCATGAAAGCGGACCCGGAGAAGCTTGAGACATGGCGTGCTGATCTGGAGGCTTTAGGGTTTTCATTCAGTAAAGAAAATCTCGAATTAATGCTTAAACAACTTACTGAAGTTGCAGAATCAGAATTAGTTTTTGCTCACCTGAATACGAAAGAAGTACGCGAGGCATGGACTCGCGAGTTCAGGGAATCAAACCCTTCTACAGCAGAGCAAAAAGCACTGCGTCTCAAGGATAAGAGGGCAATTAAAATACTTTCCGACAAATTTGCTCCTTCAGTACTGGAGCGTGTTTCTGATAAAACGGTTTACGATAATCGGCTGTCGAAACTCGAGCGCAAACTAGCGCCTTCCCTGGCTGAGGGCAGCACTGTTCTCGGTTTGGGCATGCGCCAGTTTTTCCTGTTAACGATTTCGTTTGTAGTATGCATGGTTGGTATTACAAATGCAATGCTGATGTCTATTACTGAGCGATTCCGCGAGATAGCGACCATGAAATGCCTCGGAGCCACAGATACATATATACTGGTGCAATTTATGATGGAGGCCGGAATGCAGGGCTTTCTCGGTGGAATCTTTGGTGTGATTACAGGTTTTTTTATTGCCTCTGCACGCTCAGGATTGAACTTCGGCGCTTATCTTTTCAATTACTGGCCTGGTGGCGATATAATTATTTCGGCTTCAGTATCTCTGTTTGCAGGGGTTCTGCTTGCCATACTCGCCTCAATTATACCTTCCTGGATAGCTTCACGTATGGCACCTATGGATGCAATGAGGGTTGAATAATGAAGTTTGATTTTGAAAAATATGCAATAGGTCGCGAGGTACTTGTGTCTGTTCACGATATTCACCGCATGTTCATGCGCGGTGAGGAGGAAGTACGTGCTCTAAATGGAATCAATCTTGATATATACAGGGGAGAGTATATTTGCGTAATGGGACCCTCAGGCTCCGGCAAAACAACTTTTTTCAATATGGTTGGCGGACTTGACTCACCGACGAGCGGTCGCGTTTTTATTGATGGCGTAGATATGGCGCAACTTAATGCAGAAGAGCTGGCTTTTTTACGATGCCGGAAAATCGGCTATGTTTTCCAGCAATTTAATCTGAATACTGTAATGACTGCATTGGAAAACGTTACGTTGCCGATGGTCTTTGCAGGTGTTGCCACCGACGATGCCCGCGCTCGCGGCATGGCACTGTTGAGCAAGGTAGGCTTGGGTGATAGATGGAACCACCGCCCCAAGGAGATGTCGGGAGGACAGATGCAGCGCGTAGCCATAGCCCGTTCCCTGGCGAACAACCCATCTATTCTGCTTTGTGATGAACCAACAGGAAATCTTGACATAAAAACGGGAAAGGAGATTCACTGGCTATTGCATGACTTGAATAAACAAGATGGTGTTACAGTAATTTGCGCTACTCATGATCACAACATGCTTTCAGTTTCAGATCGCATGGTCTGGATTTCCGATGGAAAAATTGAACGCATAGCAGCGCGAGAAGATGTTGTAATAGAAAAAGCCAGCCTCGGGACCGATGATGACGAGTAGTAAATTTATGAAGGATAATATAAACATCAGCAGATTCAGCACGGTCCTGTTATTGACCGTATGTATAATTTCCGCAAAGTTTCTTTTCGCCCGGACAGATGTCAGCTCCCAAACTGAAGCTGCTGAAGACGGAGCTTCGGAAGTTTACTCACGCCTTTATTCCGAATTTGCAAAGTATCCGCACCGCCTGGCAGGCAGTGAAAATCTTGAAAATTGCTTTAAAGCCATAGAGCGGGAATTTGAATCTGCCGGGATAGAACCCCGTCGCCAGACTTTTATGACGCTGGTACAGGAAACTGAATATTGCAAATTCAGCTACGATGGAGTTCAGCTCGATGACGTATATATTACTGACAATGGTCCGGCGCCATTCGTCATGGATAAGCCGATTTCATGTCCTGTAGTTTATATAGGCAATGGAACTATAAAGGAAATTGACGGCAAAGACCTCAAGGGAGCAATTGCTGTTGTAGATGCAACATTGCCGGAAGCAAGTCTGCGGGATGCCCTGATGACCGGGGCGAAAGCAATAATAATAGTTGGAGATGCAACACTCGATCAGTGGCGCATGACTCGACTTGACTATAAAACGGCTTCGCTTATACCGAGGTTGTATACATCACGTAAAAATGCGGAAAAAGTCGGATTACTTGAAGCAGACGGCAGCAAAATCGGCGAAATAGACGGACGAGCCATTTTAAAAGACCGGGAAACAAGTAACTTGTGGTTCCATATACCGGGAAAAAAAGGATGGACAGGTAATTTAAATCGCGAAGAAGTGCTGATACTTTCTTCTCGCCTTGATACGTATGGATTTATCCCGGAATTCTCTCCCGATATGCGATATGCGGCAAATGCAGCATTGCTGGCTGATGTAGCAATAGAGCTGGCAAAAAAGGGGGAGATGAACAGGCATGTGATAGTTGTATTCTTCGGAGCTCATTATGCCGCTCAGGAAGGAGCACGCTACCTTTATCACTCTATTGACATGTCGGATAAAACCGTTAATCCGATAGATTTTACCATTCGTTCAGAAAGATATCAGAGGGAACTCGACCGCATTGAGGAATACCTCAAAGTGGCTCACAACGAAAATGTGATCGGACTCTCAACAACTGTAGGGCGCGAGCTGCAGCAACGCCTCAAAAAAGAGCTTATATCGGCTGTAGGTGAACAACGTGAACCCATGGGTTACCTGCGACTGGAACTTGCAGGTTTGGAGGACAAACTTGACAAGGGCATGGTTTCTGATCGCTCTGCTGCTGAAGCCAGAATCAAAGAGCTGAATGCTGAAATTGAGGCACACAATGATGATCGTGCTTATTGGAACGGACTGAGGATGCAGCTCACAAAGGGTGTTTTCCTGAAAGATGAC
>JAAZFF010000123.1 GCA_012511845.1 Lentisphaerota bacterium | reverse complement strand
TCGCCTTGTTTTCACCGGAAGTGCTAGTTATAATTTTGAGTCCAACTTTTTGGGCGAGTTCTTTTATATTGTATCCAGAGAGAATTACCCCAATAGAACCTGTTATTGTTGTTGGGTTAGCAATTATATAATCCCCTGCAACTGCAATGTAATAAGCTCCGGAGGCTGCAGTTGAACCCATCATAACAACGATTTTGCGTTTCGGATCTTTCTTTTTAAATTCCTTGAGGCTGTTCCATAAAATATCACTGGCAGTTATGCCTCCTCCTCCGCTGTTTATACATAGCAACATTCCCTTGATGGATGAGTCGGCAGTTGCTACACGAATCTTGTTTAATGCCGCCTGTGAACTGTTTTCATCAATAAACCAGGATGAACTGTTTTCAGTGTCATCGACTATGCCATTTATATTAATAGGAACGACTTTTTTTACATTGCCGGATGTGGCAGCTTTGCCGAGTTGGGCAAGTGTCGCTGTATCTGCTTCAACTTTTTGAAAGCTTTTAAAGTACGCGAAGCATCCACCAAACGTTATGATTAGAATAAGAATAATCAGTAACATGGATACGAAAGAAATTACCATGCAACTATTCAGGCAACTCGACCAGAAAGATCTTTTTTTATCTTGAGTTGCTATTTGAAATACAGGAGGCAGTGCGGGAGGTTTTTCATCGCCTCCTGCATGAATGTTATTGTTGGATTTATCACTCATTTTAAACCTTGTCGTTTTGTTTTTGTTTTACAGGTTTTCCCAGAAATTTCATTACTGCTCTAAGATCTTTCCATACTTGGACTTTAGCACTGGAAAATCGAAGCAGATAAGAAGGATGAAAAGTAGGCATCAATGGTATCTCTTTAAACTTGTTCCAAACTCCGCGCTCTTTGGAAATCATCAGATCGTCTCTGCCGGTCAACCCTTTAAATGCTGTAGCACCTAGAGTTACAATTGTTTTCGGATTCAGTATTTCAATTTGACGCAACAGCCAGGGGAGACAAGCTGCCATTTCGTCTGCCGATGGTGCCCTATTGTCCGGAGGACGACATTTTACCACATTGGCAATAAACACTTCTTCGCGCGTATAGCCCATGGCATCAATCATCTTTGTAAGGAGCTTGCCGGCCCTTCCCACAAAGGGAATGCCCTGCTCATCCTCATCACGCCCCGGCCCTTCCCCGATAAATAAAATATCAGGTCTGACCCCGTTACCGGCACCGGGAACAGTGTTGGTCCGGGATTTGCACAGACGGCACAATGTGCACGATGCTACAGCCTTCGAAATGTCTTCCAAAGTTTCAAGAAACGGCTTGTCACGCTCTGATTTGTATTTTGACTCCGATTCTTCTTTGATTTGCAATGAAGGTACAGATGCAGGGCGAACAGCAGCAGGCTTCAATTCTCTGCCCTCAGGGGCATCTAAAAAAGCTTTTACGACATCTTGAGAAAGCGATACCATGCGTCTGCCTGATTCGATTTCATTCTCAAGATGTATGCGAATATTATCTGAAATATCT
>JAAZFF010000122.1 GCA_012511845.1 Lentisphaerota bacterium | reverse complement strand
ACACAATTGATACAATACGTAACTTCAACGCTGAATATCCCGAAATAGAATTCCTCTTTATTATAGGAGCTGATTCGCTTGCAACACTGCAAGATTGGCACGATTCAAAAAATCTTCTTAAAATATGCCGGTTTATTGTCCTGGCACGACCCGGCTGGAATTTAAACAGGGAATTGCGCAACTTTACAGGGGAAGAACGTCAAATGCTGACACGCTGGATTGTGTACGATTTCAACAAGGATATTTCCTCCTCAGAAATACGAAGTCTCATTGCATCAGGGAAAAGCACAGATAAAATGCTCCCGGAGCCTGTAAGCGCCTATATAGCAGAGCATGGACTATACCGCAATCAGGAACCCGGCTGATTCGGCACTAATTTTTGTTTTTCCTGAGTCTGTTTATTTCTTTAAGCATTACAGGCCATGCAAGATCTGCATAAAACCGATGACCCTCCGGTCCTACCACAAGATGGCACCGGTTTGACGCATCTGCGGCGGCGTAAATTTTACGTAACGCAGTAAATGCTTTTCGTGTTGCCTTGATCGGGAAAATTTCATCGTGTTCTCCGGCGACAAGTACGACCGGCTTTGGCGCAAACAGTCCCATAATATCAGCCATTTCGGCTTCTTTGAGCAATCCAGGTATATAGTTGTCAGCACAGTGATAAATCGACATTATTGAATCACGAAAAGTGCAGAAATAGCATGAAGGCATTGCAAATGAAATCCTCGGAAGCAAGGCTGCAGAAAACAGGCTTATCGTACCTCCGCCGGAATTGCCCATAACACCGATGGTTTTCGGATCTGCGTCGCCTCTCTGCAGGAGATAGTCGATTCCCCGATCAACATCATAAACCCTCTCCCCCATCAAAGTTCGTCCAAGCATCAAAGCCTGCATCACCGCATCATGGCACATTTGGGACGAAGCGTTTTCCTGTTTTTGCTCACGTCTTTCGCCGAACGATCTCTGCTCTATGCAAAGTGCGGCTATTCCCCGCTCCATGCAGCCGAGGGCAAAATCTCGATCTCCTGCTACCTCATGCGGCTTTGAGTTGTCATCGCGCTGTACAGCTATTGAATTGTGCATTCCCGTAGAATGACCTTGCAGGCAAATCATAAAGGTATAAGGGGGTTCAGCATTTTTGGGAAGACACACATAAGCTGGAACATCGGCATGTGGTTCTGCTGTAAACATTACCTTCTCAATAGTTCCGAGTGGAACCTCCTTTTTCCACAAAGTCACCGGATTGAGGGCAACACGTTCTGAAGGAAAATCCCCAAGCAATTTCTTCACCTTGCGACGCAGTTTGCGCTGCCATGTTGTTATATCTTCATCCTTGTCAAAAGCCATGGCAGGTTTAATCTGTTCCATAATGTATTTATGATGAACAGATGGCGAAAGATATTTATCTGGTGTTTTTTTCATGCCGTTCCTTAACTTTATGCGTTTATTGGAATAGTACCTTTATGATATACTAGACAAATGCGGGCAATCAATAATTAAAGTCGATTTATCGGCTTAATTAAATTTAATATCATCAAAATCAACACCTCGATCGCAGGGCTCCGAAGCTGCCTTGCAGTATGCCAATCTGGAGGGCGAATGTCCTCATGAGCCGCAGACTGTAGCACAGACATTCCTGTCTGTGTCCGGCTGCTTTGTGGCTACCAAGAAGGTAGGGCAAAGCCCGGCAAGCGGGCAAAGGTAGGGCTGGTTTCTCCGCAAACCGCCGTACTTGCCGGGAGATCGTACACGTTCATAGCGGAGCGGTACACGTTTCCCGTACACGAGAATAAGATTCCTGCGGCAAAATCGTGTACGAGAACGGAAACGATTATACTCTTCCTTGCAGAACAGCCAATGTAGCATAGACATTTTTGTCTGTGTGCAAATTAAAACAGGTCACTGACAACAGTGCCCATGATTATGACGTACTGCCGCGATTCGTTTTTTATTTAAACAATTGACGTCATCTCCTTTTACCTTGTAGAGCTATTTTCGATGTTAATTAACCCAATAGAATTGGGGTGTTTTGAACGTCTAAAATTTTGTTTACCCCAAAAACGTCCATAAAACACGGGTTTTTAACGGAAAAAGAGTAGAAAGCTAAAAATT
>JAAZFF010000121.1 GCA_012511845.1 Lentisphaerota bacterium | reverse complement strand
TCAGGCTTTTCTAAGTGCGTTGCAGGTTTCCTTGGCGGAGGCAGGTCTGGAACGGCTGCTGCCTCCGACTCATTTTAAGGCGGCACAGGATGCCATTGAAAAGTGGCGGACCGATTATCCCAGTACCGATCCGTATTACAGCGGAGTTGTTGGCGAACATCAACGACGACCCCATGCCCTACACCGTGACGCTGGAAGACTGGACTGATGAGAAAGCAGCTTATCTGGCACAACTTGAAAAACTGTTCTCCTTGCATATCGTCGAGGCAGAGAAGAGTCTTAACGCTTTCACCTATCTCACACAGGCCATCAACCGCTGGTACATGGCTCTCCCCCAATATGCCAAGACCCTTTCGCTTCCCGATAAGAGTAAAGTCAGATTTATGGCTAGCTTGCGCCAACCGGATATCAATCCGCGTGAGTACCTATTCGAAACGTTGCCCGCTATTTTCGGAAAGACAGCCTCGCTTTCTGGTGTGGCAGATATGGTTGCCGCCGCTAAGTAGACATTCGACAACGCCGTGTGCGACCTGCTAGTCGAATTGGGCAGTGAGGTCAAAGGCATCTTTGGCTCGAAAAATTCCCGTGCCAGTCTTGCGTCTACAGTTAAGGACTGGTGCGAAACATTGACACCTGCAACCAAACAGCATCTGTTTGACGGAGGGGAAAATCGTGTTCTCGAACTGATGACGACGGTTACACCGGATGAATCTGCCTTTGTCCAACGTCTCGCAAAAGCAGTCTCGAGCCTGCGTGTAGAGGACTGGAACAAGGATACAACAGAAACGTTTTTGATAGCCTTGCGGTCATTCAAAGACAAGGTAGAGGAGTTTGATAAGAAAAAAGACCGAGCAGTTGGCGCAGGTTACCGATTAATCGTGACCGGAAAGGATGGAAGAGAAACTGTGCAGACCTTCCCGCAAACGAAGACTAGTCCGAAGGCAGAACTCTTACGCAATGAAATCACTACAGCTCTTGAAGAGATGGGACGAGCCATCAGTGAAGCGGAAAAGCGTCAGGTGTTAATGGCGGTGCTGGAGAAGCTACTATGACCGCTTATTTCGACAACGCTGCAACGACGTTTCCAAAGCCCGAGTGCGTGTATCGGGCGATGGATACGTTTAATCGCGAATGTGGGGTGAACGTCGGGCGTGGGCAGTATCGCCTCGCCTCGCGAGCGGCGGATCTGGTGGAGGAGACACGCGAATTGCTACTTGATCTGAACCATTGCCCTGCTAAGCAAGTGGTCTTTATGCCGTCGGCAACCACAGCGTTGAATGTCATCCTGCGTGGTATAGGGATCAGCGACGGTTGGAATGTCTATGTATCCCCTTTCGAGCATAACGCAGTGATGCGGGTATTACACCATATTGGGAAAACCATCCGCATCAACCTTCATGTCTTGGCGTTTGATAAGATCGCGTTTACGTATGACTTGCCCGGTATTCACGAGCAGTTTGCGCAACAGAAACCGCATGTTGTTGTCGTCAGCCATGCGAGCAATGTTTGCGGTGTGGTCGCGCCGATTCATGCTATTTGTGCGGCTTCTAAAAAATACGGCGCAGTCAACGTAATTGATATGGCGCAGACGATGGGACTTGTTGACACTGATCTGAGCGTGGAAACAATCGATTATACCGTGTTTGCGGGGCACAAAACGTTGTATGGCCCTTTAGGCATCGGCGGTTTCATTTGTAAGGCGGATGCAAGACCTAAACCGCTAGTCTATGGCGGTACGGGAGTAGATTCGGCCAACCCCGATTTGCCGGACACCTTGCCGGAACGCTATGAGATTGGGAGTTTAAACATCGCGGCAGTGGCGGGATTAAATGCTGCATTGAAGTGGTGGCGGGATACGGGAGCTGCGGCAGTGCGGACAAGGGAGTCATCGAACCATGCTCGGTTGTTAGACGTGTTGGTATGCTTCAGGAATGTGCGGGTGGTGCTGGGCGGCTCTATCGGTGTAGTGTCCTGCGTTTTCGAAGATTACACACCGGATGAGATCGGACGCATTCTGGCGGAACGAGATATAGCCGTGCGAACAGGGCTACATTGCGCACCAGACGCCCATCGGAGCCTCGGGACGTTCCCGGTCGGGACGGTACGATTAAGCGTCGGAGCATTCAATACCGACGCAGATTTCGTTATGTTGGAGGCCGCACTTGAGGTCATCGAGGAGGAAGCATGTCTTTACTAGACATTCCTGTCAAAAGCGAATACCGCACGTTTATGGATAACATCGCAGCTGATTTTTATGTGCCGTTACTGTCGTCTGGAGTGTTGTATCGACGGGCAGTCGGATTCTTTTCATCTTCTGTTTTAGTTCAGATTTCTCGTGGAGTTGAACGCTTGGCGGCAAACGGTGGCATCATACAGATTGTTGCATCGCCTCATCTTTCCAAGTCTGACATTGAAGCTATCCGGCGTGGCTATGAGCGACGAGAAGAGATCGTGCGTGGTGCTGTGTTGCGAAAATTGGTAGAGCCGAAAAACGAATTCGAGAAGCATCAATTGAACCTATTGGCGAATCTGGTTGCAGCTGGAATACTGGATATCAAAATTGCTTTTACAGAGAACGACAAGCAGGCTGGTATGTACCATGAAAAAATGGGTCTAATCTCAGATTCGCAAGGAAACGTTGTTGCTTTTTCAGGCTCGCTGAATGAGACCAAGACGGCGCTGACACTAAATTACGAGGCGATCGATGTGTTTTGCTCGTGGAAAAGTGAAAGCGAAGCAGAGCGGGTGCGCACCAAGGAAGCCGCATTCACAGCGATTTGGGAGGGTGTCGAACCCAACATTCAGACTATCGCCTTTCCTGAGCTACGGGAGGAGATCATCAGGCGGTACAAAACAGAGGGAGTGGAATACGGAACGGGCTATTCTTGCGCCACATCGGTTTGTGAACCGCCGTCGCCCTCATACCTCGTGACTCCGGTTAGCTTAAACTTTCACGATTACCAAATCGAAGCGATCGATGCTTGGGAACGTGCCGGATTCCGAGGCATATTTGATATGGCTACAGGGACGGGAAAGACCCTCACTGGGTTGGGGGCTGCAGCTCGACTTTGCGAACGGCTTAACGGGCGGTTGGCGGTGTTCATAGTTGCACCGTTCCAGCACTTAGTCGAGCAGTGGGTGGAAGATATCGAGTGGTTTAACATTAACCCCATTATTGGTTACAGCTCTTCGCCACAAAAGAACTGGCTTAAACGTTTAGAAATTGCAGTACGCGACCAAAAGCTCAAAATAGAAGGTAGGGAGTTTTTCTGCTTTATTTGCACCAACGCTACGTTTTCCTCTGCAAACATTCAGAGATTGATCGAAAAAATTCGCGGTGATGCTCTATTGATCGCGGATGAAGCGCATAATCTCGGTGCAGCACATCTTCAGAAGTGCCTCACGGAGACGTTTAATGCCCGCCTTGCGCTTTCTGCGACAATTGAGCGCCATAATGACATGGAGGGGACGCAAATACTGTACGATTATTTCGGGTCAAGATGCATTACATACACTCTTGACAGGGCAATCGAGGAGAAGAAACTTACGCCGTACAAGTACTATCCCATTATCACGATCCTGAACGAAGATGAGCGCCAGATATATGCCGAACTGACTATCGAAATGGGCAAGTGTCTGATAATGAGTAAAGATGGAAAATACAGACTGAATGAAAAGGGCAAGATGATAGCTCTAAAACGAGCACGGCTCGTTGCTGGCATTGAAAACAAGCTGACCAAATTGGCGCAATACATTCAGCCATATGTTCACGACAATCACCTGCTCGTTTATTGTGGAGCGACTACCATTTTGCAAAATAACCGTGATGATTCAGACACAAGCGACGAGGATTTACGGCAAATTGATGCAGTCACCCATCTGCTTGGCGAAACCATGAGTATGGGAGTGTCGCAGTTTACATCAAAAGAGGATATTGCAGAACGCGAGGTGCTGAAACGCGAATTTGCCGCTGGCGATAACCTTCAAGCCTTGATTGCCATTAAGTGCCTTGATGAAGGCGTGAACATTCCAGCAATCAAGACGGCGTTTATCCTTGCCTCTACTACCAACCCAAAGGAATACATTCAGCGGCGTGGACGTGTGCTAAGACTGTATGAAGGCAAGGAATACGCAGTGATTTACGACTTTATCGCCTTGCCAAGGCCGTTAGATGAGGTCGCCTCTATTACAGATGAGCAGGTTCAGCGGGAGATGACTCTGGTAAGAAACGAACTTGCGCGGGCGGAGGAGTTTGCCCGTATTGCCTTGAATATGGGTGAAGCGGAACAAGTTATTGATGCTATTAAAGAGGCCTACGAGATAAACAATTATGAGATAAAATTTGAGGAGGACTACAGCTATGCCGAATGAGACAGAGAAAATCACCGTGAACAGCGTCACGATCGATACGGAAAAGGCTAACAGGATTTTGCAATGGCTTATTTTGCGCGAGGCTGAAAACGTTCGGACCAAAGCCCGCAACGAAGGTCAGATGATTGCCGATATCCAAAAAAAGATTAAGGAGGAGGCGGAATGTTACTGAACTCACTAAAAATTAAAGACTTCCGCCAATTCAAGGGTGAACAGACCATCGTTTTTGCGGCAGACCCGCAGAAGAATGTGACGGTAATCATGGGCGACAATGGTACCGGCAAAACCACCCTTGCACAGGCTTTTACTTGGTGTCTGTACGGGGAAACAGACTTTGCCGACAAAATTTTATTATGCAAGGCAACATCGAGGGATATGATGCCGGGCGATAGCCAAAAGGTACGGGCGGAACTCGCCCTAACACACAAAGGGGTGGAGTACACTATCGTCAGCGAGCAGCTATATATTAAGGATTCCTACGGCATTATTAAGACGCGGGGGCAGCGTAAATTCACCATTATGTATAAGCAAGGCGGGCAGATTGAGTATGTTAAGGAGAGCCGGCTTGACGGCCGCATGAAGGAAATTCTGCCTTTCGAACTTGCCCGCTATTTCTTTTTTGATGGTGAGCGGATCAACGTGATGAGTAAGCGCCTCAGCCAAGGAAAAGGCGATGAATTTGCCCGTGCAGTGCGTAGCCTACTCGGCTTGGACGCTTTTTTAGCTGCCATTGAGCATTTGAAGAAAACGATAAAAGAGTACGACAAACAGTACGATGTGCATAGTGACAGCAAAATTGCAGAGTATAACGAGAAAATCCAGTTGCTTGACACTGAGATCGAGCGCATCGATGAGCGGCTTGCCGATATAGACCATGAGGAAACTCCCGTAACAGAGAAAATTGAAGAGCTCCTTATACAGATAGAAAAAAACAGGGCGAGTTCCGGCCTTGCCGAAAAAAAGAAAAAACTTATCGCAAGGCGTGAATCCCTTGTCGCTACTAAAGCACGGAATGTTGGCGAGTTGCTTTCGGCGTTCAAACGTGCGCCATCTTACTTTGCCATGAAGCTGATGCGCGATTGTCTGGTGCTTCTTAAAGACGAGCATAAAATGGATAAAAGTGTGCCGAATATAAACGACAAGACTATCAAACACCTGATTGAACGCGGCCGGTGCATCTGCGGTAGCGAGGTCTGCACTGGGAATAAGACTTTCATTGAACTTACAAAGCTTTTGGAGTATGTCCCGCCCAAAAATATAGGAGATTCCATATCTGGTTTTCGGGGGAAATGCCAAGAGAAAGTCCGCAATGCCGAAACGATGTTTACGGATTTTGAGGCCAAATACGCCAACGTGTGTGCATTCGATTCGGACTATGATGAAGTCTTGCAAGACATATACGACATTGAGCAGCAACTGTTAGGGATGGCGGATGTCGGTAAACTTCAATCCGATTTGATGCGTTATGAGACACATCTTCGCAAGCTACGAGACGAGCGTGTATCTATTAGCGGCGACAAGCGTGTTAAAGAAACTGACCGCGACCGTGCCGGTACGGAGCGTGATAAACTCACACTTAAAGATGAAAATAACCGCAGGGTGATGCGTTATAAAGCATATGCACAGTATATGCATGACTCCCTCTGTGGGCAATACGCCACGGAAGAAAAACGTATCCGTGAGGAACTCGAAAAGACGGTCAATGAAATCTTTCAAAGTATCCTTGGTGATGGATTTTCGCTGGCACTTACCGAGAAATACGATGTACTAGTTACCGTGAATGAATACGGTGGATCTGCCGAAACATCTACAGCGCAGAACATTTCCATCATTTTTGCCTTCATAGCAGGTGTAATTCAAATGGCACGGGCCAGCCAAGAAAGAGAAGGCGGGTTGCTCGTTTCTGAGCCCTATCCGCTTGTGATGGACGCTCCGCTATCTGCTTTCGACAAGACGCGCATCCAGACAGTCTGTGATGTTTTGCCGAAAATCGCGGAACAGGTCATCATTTTTATAAAAGATGCAGACGGTGAAATTGCCGAGGAGCATCTTGGAAGCCGTATAGGAAAAAGACTAACCTTTCACGCGGCGAACGACAGCAAAATAGAAACCTATATATCGTAAAGAGAGCAACGAGATGTTATTTCAAGGACAATATCGATTTTGGGGTACTCACGCCGACAGAGTTAAGCGGCTGACTGCTGAGTTTGACACAGGCAAGCACAAGCTATTCAGGACGGTGCACGAGGTTTTTCAGCTTGCACCTATAGTCGGCTTCCTGAACAAGAGGAAAGCTGATTAGAACAGAGATGTCCCGGGTGATATAAGTATTTTCGATGCCGAGATGTCGCGGCACAGGGACGTTTTTCAATTCAATTATCAGCTTATAATGCTTCTTGATGCTGACTACGAGGCGGATTTCAATGCCCGTGTTGATAAGGCGTTCAAATACTACGGTACGGATAAAGCAAAGCCTGATGAGGAGTTGTACGAATCCTATGTCCGTGGCGGTGTGGACGTTCTCTACGAAAAACTGATAGAGCCGTCCAATTCACCGGACGATTATACAAAAAACCTTTACGAGTTTATGGAAGACTTCGAGAAACGTTACGGGCAAAGTGCGGATGAAATACTTGATTAGTGTAGGATAGCGAGGGGCTGACAGCAATGGGGAAGACCGGTGGGTATCAGATCGTTATAGAGAAGCTCTATGCGATATATACCGAACAAGGCTTCCTGAGTGA
>JAAZFF010000011.1 GCA_012511845.1 Lentisphaerota bacterium | reverse complement strand
ACAGCGTGTGGTACGACATAAAAGGAATAAATCACAATGATAGGGAATACGACTTCGGACTTCTGATGCGCGACAACTCCCCGAAGCCTTCCCTTATGGCTTTTGCGGCAGCAGCAGAAGCTCTGGACGGTGCAGAATTTCTGCATTATCTGTCCGTTCCGAAAACCCGTGTCCGCGGGATGGTGTTTTCTACACCACGCGGGATCATGACAGTGCTGTACGATCGAACCGATGGACATTTCTTCTCAAAGAATATCCCTGGATTTGTACATAAAGAGCCGTGGATAAAACACTGGGCAACCGAAAAGAAGCATGTTTTTAAAACAAAACAAAACGAAGTCATTACAGTAGATCCCGTTGGTCGGGAAAAAAGTATTCCTGCTGAAAACGGAGAAATTACTTTGACTCTTAGCGGATCACCTTTAATTGTGTACGGCCTGGATATATCACCTGATATGGTTTCACAATAAAAGTACATCCATAAAAATAGACACTTATTTTCAATATAAAACAAATTATAAAACAAAAACCTCCTGGAATAATACTACAATGAAAAAGAAAATCCTGATGCTTGCATCGGCTACTGCCGGTATTTGTGCACTTGCCTCACCCGATCCTCTAAGGAAGGCAAATGCGTATTCTCTTGAACTTTCAGCCGAAATGCAGGAATCAAAGCATTTCTTTCCGTTAGGAATTTTAGGGGATAGAAATTTTGAGCTTCTCCCATCTATAGGATTAAACATCACAGAAAACACTCATACATGCTATGAGTTCCGTGAAGGAAAACCATGTACATATAGACGTAACGGAAACGGGTTGGGAAAATTTTTCTTCTGCCACTGGGCTGCACATACACTTTTCAACAGCAGGGAAACTGAAAATTACGGCACGCTTAAAAACCTTGTAAAAGATAACGGTGAGGCGGCAGGACGCCACAGCATTTCAATCGCTCATCCTGCAACACGCCAATATGTGCTCGACGTGGCTGCAAGCTCCACAAAACACGTTGTCGAACAAGAAAGCGATAATGTATTTTTATGGGGAATTGACAATGAATATGAGCTGGGACCTGACTATTCCGAGGAGTCAGTAGCTCTCTTCCGTGAATGGCTCGCTGATACATACAAAAACAATCTCGAAATGTTTAAAGAGGCATGGAGAGACGATGAAGCTGATTTTCAATCAGCTGTACCGCCCAAAATCGATGAACGTAATGTACGACCAGGTGCCTGGTTGGACTGGCGACGTTATTCTGAAGAAATGTTTGCAGCCTTTCTGAGAGACTACTTCTCGGCAATTCAGGATAACGATCCTCTCAAGCGAGCCGTGGTAGCAAAAAACACCCAATGCTCTCTGGAAATGCAGGCTGTTGCACGAAATCGTGTCGTCAACCACGAACTGATTGCTGAACTGACAAGAGACATCAGCCAGGGCTTGTATGGCTTTGATCAATACGGACATGGTGGCAGAGTCCGAACCCTGCCGCAAATGAAACGCCTCTGCTGATTGCCGGACAGACTGTCACCAACGGTATAGGCGGGGTGTCATGGAACACCGGCTCGACTGCCCATGTTTATCTGCAAGCTGTT
>JAAZFF010000010.1 GCA_012511845.1 Lentisphaerota bacterium | reverse complement strand
CTAACTATTGATTATTATCTATATTCACAATATGGTTATAAGAAAAAATAGGCAGGTCATCTTCCCATATAACCTTCATCAAATAGCAGTGTCTGTTGGGATCATATAGAGAATCTCCAATGATCTCATCATACGGTCTGGCGTGAAATGCCATCATTACTTTCCCCTGATCATCACGAAAAAAAGAGTTGTGTCCGGGGCCATATAGCCCTTTTGTTTCATCAGTCTGCAGCACAGGACATCTGGACTTTTTCCACGAGTTAGGATCTAGCAGGTCAGCAGAAGCATCGGCCATAAGCAATCCCATACAGTAGCAAGCTCCTGTAGCACTGGCTGAATAGGTCAGAAATACATGGTCCTTTCCAGCTAAGAAAGAAGGGCCTTCATTAACCCAGAAACCAACCTGTTCCCAATCATAACATGGAAATGACAACAGAACCTGCGGTGTTTTCAACTGAACCGGTGACGACATCTCAGCAATATAAAGATTAGATATCTTCTTTCCGATATTCACTTTTTCTGCCCAGACAGCGTATTGCCTGCCCCGATGGCTGAAAACTGTCATATCCAGAGAAAAATCATTAAAACAGAAATCATCAGCCCGTCCGGGCGTTCCCATCTCCTCCCACTTGTCCAGGACAGGATCACTGCCCTCACAACGCAGGACATAAGGTCGGATGGCCCAGATATCGTCAATATTACCGGCCGCAAAGTAAATATACCAGCAGCCATCTGTATAATGGATTTCCGGTGCCCAAATGTGTACAGACATGATTCCGTTTTTATGTTTTGTCCAGACTGTATGCTCCTCTGCGTCCTGAAGCTCCTTCAGAGAAGTAGCACGGCGAAGAATGATGCGGTCATACTCTGGAACAGATGCCGTAAAGTAATACATGCCATCCGTGTGATGCAGAATATAAGGATCGGCCCGTTGAGCGATATAAGGATCGTTCCATTCAGTATGCTGTTGATTTGTTATGTTCATATTTCGTCCTCTTTTGGCTGTATTGTTAGTGTCATCTTGATATGCTTGAACTGAGGATCCAGATCTCTATCCGGAGTCATTTCCAGATAAGGCAGACCGGAAGACGCCCAGTGCAGACGCCTCATCGCCGGATGACGGAACATGGTCCTGTCTGCCCTATCATGAGGAACAGCATGATAAACCATGATAGTATCGCAGGTTGCCAGGTCTTTAACAAAATTGCTGTGACCCGGACCATATTCACCTGGTACGCTTTCCTTGGTCAGCAAAGGATAAGGCCACATTTCCCATGATTCAGGATTCAACAGATCGGTTCCAGATTTAGCTTTCAGAAGCCCAATACAATACAAGTCCGACATCCCTGTTGATGATCCTGAAACCGTAACGAACAGCTGATCGTTATGCCGAAGCAGATATGGAGCCTCCTCAACTTCTGTTTCACATCGATCCCAACCAAATTCCGGTCTAAGGATACATACCGGCTTGCTGCTCAATTGCCAGGGCGCGTTCGGATTTATTGTTGCGATATATATATTTGCCGGTTCGATAACAAGTGGATTCGAACCATAGTGTATTCTCCTTCCTGACCACATTACATAATCCGTATCATGATCGCGGAAATATGTCATATCCAGCGAAATGCCATCTTCTGTGAGCAGTTCACCGTTTGCTTTAATACAATAGCGAGGCATTTCCCATGAAGCAGGATCCAGCAGATCTCCTTGAGCGCGAAGTACAACACTTTTCACCTGAGTCCAGTCACCGTTCGGACAAATTGTAGTAAAAAGATATGGAATCTCATCAATTACATGCAATTCCGCTGCCCAGGTGCCATTCATATCTTGACCTTTTTGCAAAGGTAAATGGTGAATAATCACCGGCTCCGCACTAAAAACGCTCTCTAGTGTATCAGCGCAACGTAGTACAATATTTTGATTGCCGGTTGAAGACAGATAATACTTTCCCTTATACAATGTCACACAAGGATCTGACATACCGGAATCCATATTTGGATCATTGATTTCATGAACATCATAAGGCTCAAAGTTTAATGGTATCGGAAAGTCCCAGTGCTTTGCTTGCACGATCCCGGGAATTTCATATACGCCTGGTTTGTCTAAAGAAATACCTCTAAGATCCCAATCCACTTTTTTCTCGTGGACCGATCCGTCTGAATACCGACAACGCGCCTTCGGAAGTGTATAGTTCACCGCCCCGGTTTTAATTGTATAACTGACAGGATCAACGCTGGTATTCCTGATTTCATCCAGGTACATTCTGATACGGATTGCTTCTTCATCACTGATATTAATCGTATTACCAGGAATGCATTTATCAATACCATATGTCTCTGTTTTTTTTCTGTGCGCTTCACAGCGCTTAACTTCAGCGATCTGACTCAGGTCTTTACTTATTGCACTAAAGGCCTGTCCCTGTTCATTCTCCCAGTACAATTCATAATAACAGCATTCCGGATGCCATACACAGCGCGGATGACGAATCTCCTTTTCCGATACTTTCAGAAAGCCATGTTCCTGATACTGCACAAGATCTTTTGAAGTAAAAATCATCATACATCCTGTCGATAAAGTGTCAGGAGCATTCTGATTTCGTCTGACCATACACAACACAAAGGAACCATCCGATCCTCTGCTCAGCCATGGATCAATCAGCGTTTTGGTTGTACCCTTTGGGTTCCCCTCATCATATGTACATTTTGCAAACAGGATCCCCGTATTATTTCGAAGCGGTTTAAATGATATGCTATCCTCGCTGATAGCCAGATGAAGCGCATGTTCCAGATCACACAGGTATCCAATATGTCCAGGATAGTTATGATCGGGGTAGACACCATCGCCTTGTCTTGTATAGCACAGAATCGTTGGCATGCCATCCCTCCTCTCAATATGAATATGATGTATTTCTGTTTTTCACTCACATACCAGTAAATCTTATCCCTTAATGCCAGAAGTAGCTTGTCCGGCGACAAAATATTTTTGCCCAAAGAGATACAGAATCAGCATGGGAATCATTGATACAGCGGCAGCGGTAAATGCAGAACTATAGTTGGCCGTACGGTTTCCGATAAAGATTGCCAGTCCATTGGAGAGCGTACGCATATTGCTCTTGCTGGCAACAATCATAGGCCAGAGCAAGTCGTTCCAACAGTTATTAATGCTCAGGAGTAAAACAGTAATCATGGTTGGAATGATTAATGGCAGCATAATGCGGGTGAAAATACCAAACTCATTCATGCCGTCAATCCGTGCAGCATCCTCCAGATCTTTAGGTAATCCTTCAAATGCTGCTCTGCACAGGAAAATCCAATAGGCAGATGCGATTTTCGGTACTATCAATCCCCAGAAGCTGTTCAGCCATCCTATGAAATATATTTCCAGATACAAGGGAACCATGATCACCTGGAAGGGAATCATCATTGTTGCAAGAAACAGAATGAACAGTACGTTTTTGCCACGAAAACGGAAACGGGCAAAAGCATAACCAGCAAGTGCATTCACAAACATTGCAGGGATTGTTGTTCCAATTGCATATACAGTTGTATTGAGCGTCATCCCCCAAAAATCAATCTGCCGCAATACACTTTCCCAGTTCTTAGAGAAATTATTGCCTGTGGGGAAATAGCGTGGAGGATAAGTCAAAATTTCAGGATCGCTTTTGAATGCGCCAAGACACATCCAGAGAAGCGGTGCGAGTAGAAGGAATGCAAAGAATACAAGCAGAATAAAGATTGGAATATATTTAATGATCCGTTTTGCAACTACGGCAGAAGGCGTTTTGCGATACGTAACAGGAGGAACAGTCCTTGCTTCAGTATTCATATGGTCTCCTCCTTTCTCAGTCTGAGGTCTTATTCATGATGTAGTACATCACGCAGGTTACCAGCAGAATCCCTGCAAACAGGAACTCGCTCATAGCAGTTGCATAGCCGGTTTTATTCATACTGTTAAAAGCTTGATCATATATATACACAACCATTGTTGTAGTGGAACGGCTCGGTCCGCCACCCGTCATTGTATAAACAATATCAAACATCTGAAGTGAGCCGATGATTCGTGTCATCAATAGGAACCAGAATGATGGCATTACGCCGGGCAGTGTTACGGAAAAAAACTGGCGGACTTTACCAGCTCCGTCAATTGCGGAAGCCTCAAAAAGTGAATCCGGTATGTTTTGTATTGCCGATACAAGTATAATGGCTGAAATTCCAAATGTTTTCCAGATAGCAACAAACACTACCACATAGATTGCTGTTGTGGTATTGTTCAGAAGATTTGCATCGGAGAAACCAATGCACTTGAGCCAATAAGTGAAAATACCGATATTGGAATGAAGTACTAGCTGCCAGGTAACCCCAACCGTTACGGCAGAAGCGACCACAGGAAGAAAATATATGCTTCGGAAGAGTTTATTCAATAGTGTATTTTTGGCAAGCAATGCTGAGAGAAACACACCGATAACCATCTGTAGCGGGACTTCGATCGCTGTATATTTCAGTGTGATTCCAATAGACTGTATGAAACGTCGATCCGACAGCGCTTTTGCATAGTTGCCTAGTCCTACATACTTCGCCTGGCTAAGATCCACGCCCATGTTCTGCGCACTGACCCAGAAAGATGCGAGCATTGGAACAATACAGAACACAATCAGCAGTACTGCTGCGGGCAGAATGAACAGATAGGCTGTTTTTTCCAGTTTCCGTTCAAAAGATTTTGTTGGTTTCTTTTTGCTCACAATGGCTGTCACGAACAACCCTCCGTTTTTCATAAAGAAGAAAAGGGGACACCGGAGTGAACCGGCGTCCCCCTCCCGCATAGTAATATTGTACTATCTATGCAGTAAAATTTATTGATAATACTCTGCGATGTAGGAAGCAAGATCATCCTGATAGGGTGCCAGGAAGTTCTGGACATCTTCATACGTAGGATTAGTGGGTCCATTGAATACCCATTCTTCAACCATCTGTCCGTGGAGAGCAGCGGCATCAGACCAGAACAGGGTTCCAACCTCTGTGAACATCTGAACCTGAGCAGTAGCAGAGGGCGATACAGCGACCAGCGTCTCAACGGCCTGATATTCAGGGCTGTTCACGGTAGGCAGATACGCATTCACATAGCACATGGAGATGGACCACTCGGCATTGGGGGTGATGCCAGAATAATCGATACCCTGTGTCACATCCTGACCTTCCAAACCGGAACCAGTGAACCACCAGTCAATGAATTTATAAGCTGCATTCTTGGTTTCCTCAGTAGCAGAAGTGGTCATCATGAAGCAGTTCAGATCGCCCAGAGCCCAATCACTCTGATCCTCGCCGGTTACAGTGGGCAGCTTGGTGATGCCGTAATTTACACCTGAAGCGTCCAGACGCCCCTTCAGCCAACCGCCATTGGTCATAAGGCCAATCTGGCCGGCAGCCATCATGGAGTCGATATCACGTTCTTTAGGATTGTCGCCATTGTCATACAGATTCTTCATCCAGATCAAGGCATCCGCCAGAGCCTGGTTGTCCAGCAGGTTAGGCTTATAGCCATTCTCTTCATCGCCTTCGATCATGTAACCAGTGCCGAAGCGCTGCATCACAGACTGGTTCTGGCCATTGTAGCAATAGAACAGTCCGGAACCATAGATAGGTTTATCAGCAGTAGACAGCGCAGTGATTTTCTGAGCAGCCTCAGTCCACTCTGCAAACGTAGCAGGAATCTTTTCAACGCCCGCAGCAGCAAGCAGATCCTTGTTGTAATACATCATGTAAGTAGTAATCTGGAAAGGAATGCCGAACAGATCATCTCCCACTTTGGCCATTCCCAGGTAAGCGCTTGAGAAATCTTCTTCTTTCAGGGAAGTATTCTCCCAGATGTCGTTAATGGGTAGCAGATAACTGCCATATTTGTTCAGATCGTTGCAGTTGAGCAGGATCAAATCGGCAGCTTCTTTGGTCGGTAGGTTGGTCTGTAACATATCACCGAAGGAAGTGGTACGGGTCATGTCGACATATACTTCGTTCTGGCTCTCGTTGAACTTGGTAACCAGTGCCTGCAGAGCATCTCCATCGCCACCTGTCCAGCTGTTCCAGAACACCACAGTGGTTCTCTCGCTTTCAGCACTGACAGCTGTCAGGGTCAGGATCATGCACAGTGCGAGAATTAGGGCAAACAGTTTCTTCATGTGGATTTCCTCCTTCTTATTTTAATTTGCGTTCTCCGCAAATTAATTCGGGACTATAACGTTGCAGGTCACATAATCCGGACAAAATCTCCTCCATCTCTCCCCCGTTACTGCAACGTTACAGTTCTTACTTTTCAAGGTCGACCCGCTATAGATCGACTCGGATTACTTTAACGTTGCAGTGCTCTTGCGCTTTTAGAATACATGAATATAATGTGAATGTCAATATGTTTTTTCAATTTGTGTTTTTTTTATGAGAGAAAGGAGTCCCGTTATGCAACACCCCAACGGAGGAAAACGCGTGACCCTGCTGGATATTTCCAAGCGCACTGGTTACTCCCTTACAGCAGTGTCCCGAGCCCTCCGTAATATGAGCGATATAGGCCCTGAGGCAACCTCACATATTCAACAGGTTGCCAAAGAGATGGGATATGTTGCTAATCAGACTGCTGTTGCGTTGCGTTATGGGCGGACTAACATTATTACAGTCATTGTAGTTAACCTGACTAATCCATATTTTAGTATTATTACAAATCTGATTCAATTGGCTGCATACAATATGGGTTATTCTCTGGTTATCGTTTGCTCTCGTGATGATCCTGGCCTTGAACAACAACTGGTTGAACAGGCAATTGCCCGTCGTTCTGATGGTGTCCTAATCTTTCCTTCACATAGTAGCGGCAAGTCAATCGAAATGCTTGAAAATGCACATATTCCCTTTGTTTTACTCTCTAGTATGCTTCCACCATATCAGACAGACAGTGTGATCATCGACGATGAGCAGGGCGGTTATATCGCAGGTATGCATCTTGTCGAAGCGGGATGTCGAAATGTTGCGTTTTTGGCAACAAGCAATAGCGCTCCTTCCTATGCTCCAAGGTGTAAAGGTTTCCTTAGAGCATGTGATGAAGCCGGGATTAATACGGAAAACCGTCATCTTTTTACGGTCAATTATGAGGAGAATCTATCGGATCAGAACAAAGGCATCAGTCTGAATGTTCTTCTGCCAAAGCTGAAACATGAAGGTATAGAGGGGCTATTTGTTTTCTGTGATGTAGAAGCATGGCGATTGATGGCTTTCCTGCAGCGTTCTGGCCAGTTCAGTATTAATGATTTTAAAATTGTCAGTTTTGATAATATTGACAGCGTACTTTTATCTCCGATTCCATTATGCAGTGTTGACTGCAGTCTGGAGTATATGGCGCAAAGAAGTATAGAACTGCTTCGCAGCCGGATTCAAGGTGACGATCGACCACCGCAGACTATTATCTGCCCCGTAAAAATGATCTGCCGAAACAGTTGTCATTCGGCAAAATAAACGATGATAATTCAAACCACGAGAAAAGCTAATTGCTTCTTTGTTGCCACTGGTCTTGTGCACATATAATGTTAATTCCATTTATACTCAAGTGTATTAAATAATGTATAAAAGACAATCAAAAAAGCAGGCCGAAGCTTGCCATCTGCCTATCCTGGTCAAGCGGTCTTTTTGACCAGCTGTTCCAGCGCCACCCTGAGCTTGATATGAACCTCGTATCCTCTGCTGACCTCGATCCTGTCAACCAGCCGGGCAGGTACTGTCAAATTAAGTTCGCAACTTTGAACTCCGCTCACCATGTCATGCTGCCTGGTTGTTGAGTGATCGAAGCGATTTATCGCTCAGGTACGACCTGGTCACTGACCAGTCTTCCGAGTAT
>JAAZFF010000120.1 GCA_012511845.1 Lentisphaerota bacterium | reverse complement strand
CACGTTCAATGAGCATCGCAGAGTTCAGTAGTGCTTGGACGACATCTCCAATACCGTCAAAACCGTTATCAATCAGGGGTTGCAAAATTCTATCCATAGTTGTAGATTCTATCTCGTGGGTCATGTCCTTTTCCTTTCTTTTGTTTGTTGTGTAAAAAACAATAAGGTTCAGGCATGATCCGCTTACTTTCAAGGCAAATTTTGCGACGCCCCCCGCGGGGGGCGTTCATGATGCCTGCCCGTAAAACCCTGCGGGTTCCACGGGACCCAAGGCACATGAACAAATAGTTGTCCTTGAAGTGAAATTACAGACAATATGTTACACCACCAGATAAGGGACGGTGAACAAACATATATTTTTTTCGACTTGCATAGTGGTGGGTGTTATGGCGATATTGCTATTCGGATCAGGGTGCGCCGCGATAAAAACGTATTGGGAGTGGTCGTCATACTGGATGTCTGTTTCTGAAGGTCGCATCTATCCAAAGAGACCAAAGTTCTCAGTGGTTCCGCAAGAACCAAGTGACTCCAACGGTTTAGATCTCGATGCGATTTACTATTTATGGGACACGTGGACTAATAGGAGTGGTGGCATAGTGAAAGACTGTCAGTACATGAGATTTTGGCGTAGCGGAGAAGTGTACGGAGGTTTTGTAGAAAATAGGCTACCCACAACTTCGGATGGTGATTCTTTACAAGGTGTTCGAATGGGATTTTACAATCTGGCAGATTCAAATCTCATTGTCGAAATCAACACTCCGGATTGCTACATTGTATCGCGAGGTGTTGTCTACACCAACAGGCTGGTTTTTTACGAATATATAAATCGTCTGCCTGGAGGGTATTCGTCCCAATTTAACAGGACAAATACATTCATCCGTCTGCCTCTTTCAGGCATGTCACGCCAGCCCGACTGGTCGCCTACGGGGATGTTGTCGAATGCAATCGGCGGGAGCGATGACACTGAAAGATGAGTGTTACTTTTCCACGGCAATTAAACTGTAGCCATTACTGATTTAACTTCCGTGCATTTTATGATAGAATGCGCCCCGTTTAACTTAGAAAGAAATTATTGAATGACGGTTTCAAACTGGAAAATGCGTTATATAAACGGTAGCGCCAGATCTCATAAAACGCGGGCCGAGCAGGAGGAAGCAGATTTTGTTGCCTTCATAGCCGATGTAATTCGTCCTGCTTATTCAGAAATAGGCAGAGAACTTTCGCAAAAAGGGCGTACTGTGACGATTCATGAAACGCGAGCCGCCTGCGCTATTTCCGTAATGAGTGACAAGACGCTGGAAATAACATTTCGGATTATGAGTTTATCAATGCCTACAGGAACTGTGCCCAATATTGAAGTTAAAATGCATGAACGCAAAGGGCTGAAAGTACAAACAAGAACTTTCCCCCTGCGGGGCACCTCTGAGGAGCGGCGTACCATAGCGGATACCCAACAAGAAGACATCGTTGAATGTTTTTTCAAACATTACAACGATGCCATTGAAAATTTAAAATAAGTTTATTTTAAGAGGATATCGGGAAGCTACCACGTTATCTGGATACCCACATCGGTGCTTTCAAGCGCCTGTGAAGGCTCAGCCATATCGCCAATCTCTATTTTCTCGAACGTGGGCAGGTTTCTGTAATACACCATCAGCTGCAGTGCTGACAGGCATGTATCCATCACACGTCCACCAAGATTTCCGTCAATAATTTTTTGTTCAGCACCTTCGTAGACTTTTCTATCCTGTATTGCTCCTCCGCCGCCGGAATGCGATTCTTTTGGTGATGGACTGTCCCAAAAGCCTATGTCGCGCATTTTACCATCCATGTCCATTATGGCATTTTTAATAACCTGCTGCTCTTTTATAAGTTCCGGCTGAAATTGTGCGTTCCAGCTTCGCCAACGATTGCCGCCGGCATGGAATTTCGCTTGTGTAATATAGTACCAATAATACATTATTGATCCGGCAAATCCGGCGGGTTGCTGCTCCCAGTATGGGAAGGAAAAAGTACACGAATCCAGATATTCCAGTGTTGTTTTTACTTCCTCGTAATGTCCGGCATCGAGAAGCTGCATACAAAGAACACCTACGCCGGAAAGTCCGCCTCGCCCGGGAGAGGTGTATCCGAAGCCGCCGCCGCGTCTGTAGTTTTTCTGAAATCCTTTAATTGCCCTGTAATAAGCTTCCTGCATCCCGTCAACTTCAAGGTCTCCGGCGATTGTCGCAGCCTTTATAGCCTGTGCACACCAACCCATATAGGACGTGTCATCACGATCTGTTGCGGGGTTCATCTTGTAGTCCCATCCGCCACTGGCATGTTGCCCTTTGATTATCGGCACCATGGATTTTGCTGCAGCCTCCTTCAGCAGGGGGTTTCTAGTCATTGAATACGCCTCACATAGGGCGTACGCAGCTATGGGGTGGGAATAGTTGTTGCCATCCCTATGCTTGAAAAGTCCGTCTTCATTCTGTGTGTTAAGTAAAAACTTGAGCCCTTTCTCGACAGTCGGACCAAATTCCGGACAATCAGACCCGGGAACTTCTCCATGGGCAAGAAATGTCAGAAGCGCCAGACCTGTATTGGAGGTAGGCACACCGGGCCATGAGCCATTTTCCAGCTGCTTTGATTTGAGCCAGCGCAAAGCCCGCATAACAGTTTCTTCACCTCCGGCAGAACCTCCGTACTTGGCAAGGAGTTTACCTCGCTGTCCTGGGTTTCTGGATCCGATGATGTTACGCATCACGATAGGGCTCTTTATTATGGCAACAGAGTTTACTTCTGCAGGCTTTGGAGATACCGGTACATCCTGATTAAACGTTGCTGTTTCCGGAGCAAAGTTCTCCGTAGGTCCATCATATTCTGTATCAAGCGGCTCAAACTCAAAGTCTTCCGGTGGTGGCGCCTCTTCGTGCTCCAGATCATCAATCACTGTAGGTTCTACAATCTCAACAGCAACAATGCCTGTTCCCGACTGCCCATGAGTTTTAATACTTAAAAGCACCACGACAATTAAAAGGGGTAGCACAATTGCCATCGCCGGCCCTGCCAAGCGCTGAATCTGCAGTTTTGCAAACTTGTACTCGCCGCTGTCGTGCGGCATGTTTATACCTCTAAGCGTTCTTTTAATGCGCTCCATAAAGCTTAGTTCTTCAAAAAGCTTCATCATCTCCTTGAAGGCACGGCTTTCTGCCATCGGATCGAAATCTACCTGAGTCGGGTCTAAATTACTGTCCATAACTTGTTTCTCCTTTCACGAGCCTGACCTCCCTGAATGATTTGGTCAGCGAACGATTGTTTCTACTGTTAATACGTTTCTGAGAGTAGTTTTCTTAGAAAAATCGTTTTTTTATTTTTTATATGGTTGCAAATCGTTTTTATTTGATATATTGCTCTTAAAACATCTGTGAAAATTTATACATTGGAGAGATGCCATGAAATCACATTACCTGTTGCATAATTTTTTTGCGGCTATATCTGTCATGTTCGGACTTGGAGTTTTTGCAGCCTCATGCGCAAATATTGAATCCAAGCCATCTAAAGTTGAACTCTTGTCCAGGCATGAGACGGTAGCAAAGTTTATGGGGACGTCATATCATCGCTGCATGGGAATGACCTCACTATGCCCTGATAAATGCGGACACTCCGGAACAATTGCCACTTTCAAGATCAAAGAATACCTGGGCTATGATAAACTAGGAAAATATGGTGATGAAAAGACTGATAAAATTATATTTATGATAGAAAACAACTTGAAACAAAGGAAAATTCCGGAAAACATACGCAAAGTTGTTAACTCTCTGGAGGCAGGAGACGAAGTGGAGCTTTCCTGGGATCATGTATACATTACACATGACGGAAGTTCTTTCCCTGAACGTCCTGTTCGCAAATTGAAAAAACGGTCTGTTGAAAACCTTGCAACCAGACAAGTCACCGACCTAATGAAATAAAAGCGATGGATAAACAATTAGAGCAAATTTTTGAGGAAGGTTGCGGACGGGGATTGTTGTCCGGAATGGTTGCGGCTGCTGGAAATTCGCACGGCAATGAACTCTGTTGTGCTTTTGGCACCATGCACCCCGCCGCGGATGCACCGGAGATGCAGCCGGATGCTGTTTTTGATCTCGCTTCGATAACAAAAGCTGTTGCGACTACGAGTGCAGCCGCTTACTGCATAGATCGCGGTTTGCTGGACCCTGCGGCACCTGCCGGGCTGTATCTGCCAAAACTGGCGCAACTTCCCGGTTCAACCATAACAGTCCTTTCGCTGGCAACACATGTTTCAGGTTTCGGTAATCATAAAACAGATCATCTCTCCCCGGATGATGCAGTACTCGACCTTCTTCAGAGACCTCCAGACTATTTGCCCGGAACAGAGTATATATATTCTTGCCGTAATTTCATATTGCTGGGCTGGATCATGGAGGCATGCAGCGGAGAAACACTCGACTTCATATGCGAGCGCCAGTTCTTTAAACCGCTTGGAATGACAGATACGCATTTCGGTCCGTTACATACGGGTGATCAGCGTATCGTCCCTACGAGTGTGCCGGCAGGTATTATCTCTGATGAGCAGGCGCGCAACCTGCCGAAACCTGTAGGAAACGCCGGTCTTTTTTCTACAGTTGGGGACCTTGCCATTTTCAGTCGGATCATGCTGAACGCATGTCACAGATCGCATAACAATTTTTTCGGAAAAACATCTTTAAAATGGCTTACAAACTGCTTATCTCCTCCCGGTTTTCCCCGGAGGAGTTTTGGCTGGGACATGCGAAGCCGTGAAGAGGTTCCCCATCGCCCGAGTTCATTTTCTGAAGCAAGCTTCGGTCATAGCGGGTGGACAGGAGGATCTTTGTGGATAGATCCCGAACAGGACCGTTACGCGATAGTACTCACAAACCGGACGGCGCAACCGGAATATGGCAAAACACATGGAAATCAAATGAACTTCCGAGGTAATGTAGCCGACAGATTACTTGCCATGTTAGATAAAGCATTTGATTGAGAACAGTAAAACATAAAACCCAAGTATGAATAATCAATCTGCCCCAAAATGTCCTGAATGCGGAAACGCCATAACAGGCGATGATATAAATGTGTCGAATAACATTGCATACTGTCGTGTATGTAATGTGGCACACAAGTTTTCTACACTGTTGAGTATAGGCAATCTGACTGACAATATTGACATAAACAGCCCTCCCGGCGGAGTGCGCCTGGAGACTCATGGCAACAATTTAAATATTGATGTCTCCAACCGTTCGATCGGCACTGCGATTGGGATGCTGTTTTTTGCCCTGTTCTGGAATGGCATTGTGTCCATATTTGTCCTGCTTGTTACTGCGAGTACTTTGCAGCACCTGAATGTACCGATACCGGTGTGGTTTCCAATGCCTGTAACGAATGAGGATTTGATGGATGTGAGAACAACCGTTTTTATGTGGGTTTTTCTGACACCATTCATAATAATTGGAGTTACAGTAGCATGTGCGTTTTTGTTTGCGATTGGGGGCAAAACGAAAATTCATGTGAGTCGCGGTCTCAGTTACGTATTTAAAGGGATAGGGTCTGTCGGCTATCGCAAAAACTTCAAAATTGCGGACGTTTCAGACGTCAGCATATCAGAAAGCCCGTGGCAGAGTGGTGACAGTGGCAGCGGACGCAGGCCTTCTATAGTTATTGAAACAAATTCCGGAAAAAAAATACGCTTTGGCACCATGTTTACCTCACAGCAACAGAACTTCATCGCTGTTCTTCTTTATAAAACTCTGATAACCCGTGATGCAAAATTTTAACCGGTAAAATTTGGCAGACATCATTGAGGGGCAGAGTCCACGCAAGCCGCCGCACTTGCCGGGAGATCGTCCCCGTTCACAGCGGAGCGGGACACGTTTCCCGTACACGGGGATGAGATTACTGCGGAGAAATCGTGTACGTGTACGAGTACGTGAACGTGAACGGGAACGGGAACGTGACTGCCCACTGCCCACTAACCACTGATCACTGGTCCGGCTTGCCGGGCTCGTCCTCCAGTACCTGAATTAAGGGTTTATCAGTAAAATGGAGGGAGCGGCTGTGCTAACCCAGCTTTCGCACTTATAGCTGTAACTCATTGTAAATAAATCATTTGACTTTTAAGGCACTACAAAGTTGCCTGGTTTTGACATCTTAGATTTGTTTCTTCTCTATCACCGTACGGTTCCCGGGCAAGTTTCTCCATTCTATTCCCAGAGCTTGATAAATGTGTTTCT
>JAAZFF010000119.1 GCA_012511845.1 Lentisphaerota bacterium | reverse complement strand
GCTGCCTGATGAACGTCGTTTAATGTTGGACAAGGATAGCAACAAACGCCACTTTTGCTATGCCAAGCCGGTAGCAATAGGAAAAGATTGCTGGTTCGGCGCAAACGTCGTTGTCTGTCCTGGCGTTGAAATAGGTGACAACTGCGTAATAGGTGCCGGAAGCGTCGTCACAAGAAGCATTCCTCCCAACACCTTCGCTGCAGGCAACCCATGCCGTGTCATCCGTGAAATAACACAACAAGACAGCATGGTCAACAAACCTGATATCCTTGCCGACAACCAGGTCATAGAACAGCCCAATACTGCAGAATAATATTTTCAAGCACTCCGCAAGTTCATCTTACGAGGATTCGAAGTTCCCTGGCTGCAAATTAATTAAAGTAGTCCGATCAGCAGATTAAAATGAAATTCTCTACTTGCGTTTTAATGGCTGAAGTGGCATATTTTACTGGGTGGTCATTGCTGCTGTTTATCTTCCACGTTAGTTATCGTGGAACAGCAGAATAGATCACTTTTTCACTTATACTTTATCTTTATGACATCTCTTCTACGCAGATTTTACACTGATACCTACAGACCGCGCGCCGGCGCATTGCCATTTTTAACGAGTACCATTGTATGGGGTATCGGTATTGGCTGCTTTGCAGCGTCCCTGAATAATTTTCTTGTGGATGTTTACGATCTGAACCAGTTTCAACGCGGAATGCTGGAGTTTTTCAGGGAAATGCCGGGTCTTATGCTCGTTTTTCTCCTTGCCCTCTTCCACCGGACCAGCGATTGGCGAGTTTTTCGAATCGGCATTCTGATATCGATGGTTGGGGTTACACTGCTTGTTATTCCCGTAAATTTTCATATTGTAACACTGCTTATAATGATTTGGAGCACCGGAGAACATCTTACTATGCCCGTGCGCAACTCAATTTCCATGCATGTTGCAAAAGAAGGACGTGCCGGAGTATCGCTCGGTTTTACAAGCAGCGCTTTTAACGCCGGGCACGTCCTCGGAAATCTTCTCGTTGCTGCGATTTTCATGGTAAGCATGCGATTTTTAGGATTAACAAATCGCGTTGCCATATACAATATTGTCTGGATTTTAATTGCCATACTGATGGCTGCCAGCTTAATTACTACCCTTACTAAAAGGATTGAACACGTTTCTGTTAAACGCCCGCGACTCCTCTTCAAGAAAAAATTCAGCCTGTATTACGGTCTGGAACTATTCTATGGAGCAAGAAAACAAATTTTCTTCACTTTCGGGCCATTCCTTCTGATAAGGGAATTCGGTGTTGATACAGGACAAATGGCTCTCCTGCTCGGTATTGCTGCCGTCATGAACATGATCGCCAGTCCCTGGATTGGAAAACTTACCGATTATATCGGATACCGTACTGTCATGGTGTACGATACTTTCATACTCGTTTTTGTTTGCCTTCTGTATGGTTATGCAAGCCAATGGTTTGCTTACAAAATTGCCTTCTGGGTTGTCTGCATAAACTTCTTGCTCGATGCCCTGATAAGCACAACTTCAATGGCAGCCAACATTTATGTGCGCGATATTTCAAGCAATCGCGATGAAACGACTTCCACCCTCTCTACCGGAATATCAATGAATCATTTCATATCTATTCTCGTAGCTCCTGTTGGCGGATGGGTATGGATGAACTGGGGCGCAGGTACACTTTTCACCATTTCTGCAATAATGGCTCTTGGCAACTCCCTGTTCGCCATGATGATCCCAATCAGGAGCAGACAAATCTAAAAATTTTTAACAGTGAAGGACGAGTGATCGCTATTTCAGCAGATCGTCGAGCATGCTTCCTATGGTGGAAATTGCTGCCCTATCTGCTTTTTTACTGTTGCTGTGCATTAAAGCTTCCAAGCTCTCGCGCTCATTTTTTTGTTCCATTGATGTGTCTTTACCCGGCAAAGTCAGCGATATTCTGTCGCCGTCAATACTTTTGCCGACAACTTCTATTTCGCTTCCTCCCGGAAATTTTGTTTCCAGCTTGGCAACAGGGTTGCCCCCGCGCTCGATATCGCATTCACTGATATGGAGCAGGCCTGTTTTATCTTCTGAAAGTCTTACAAAAATGCCAAACTCCCGGATGCCTTCCACTATGCCTCTCAGGTGCGCAGCCGCTGCTATTTCGCCTGGAGAAAGTTCCTGTATACGTTCATCTGCCACTTTAAGTGAAATGCGTTTCAAATCCAGATCGATGGAATCTATCTGCAGATCCAGCTCCTCATCTTCCTTCAGGCATTCACGTGGATGAGAAATACGCCTTCCGCTGCCAAGTTTTGATATTGGAATTAGCCCTTCCACACCGGGAACCAGCTGCACAAATGCCCCGTACGGCATCAGCTTTACAACTTTACCTGTAACATAATCTCCGGCACTGAATTGTGCCGTATATGTGTTCCATGGATCTTCAACGGCCTCACGTAAGCTGAAACTGAAACGATCTGCCTCCCAATCGAGCGAAAGAACACTTACCTTTACAGTCTGACCCTCTTCCAGGAAATCTTCGGCTTTCACTGTACGATCCCATGATATTTCACGCATCGGGATCAACCCTTCAATTCCGCCGACATCCACGAAAACACCGAAAGGCATGATTTTCGTAACAGTACCCTCAATTAGATCGCCTTCTCTTATCTGTTCCTTCAGCACTTCACGTTTTTCGGCACGATCTCGCTCAAGAACAGCACGATGGCTTACAACAATTGTATGCTCTTCCGGATCAAATTCTATAACAATGAATGTAGTACTTTGACCTATCAGCGATTCTTCATTATCATCTCTTCTGTAAAGTGAAACTTGCGAAAATGGGCAGAAGGCACGCTGCCCGGCAATGTTTACTTCATATCCTCCGTTTATTTCCTTCACATACTTGCCTTCTACGGGAAGTTGTGTTTCATACGCCTGCCTGAGCGACTGGGTTACTGCCGAATCCGAACCGGCAATACTTACAGCAAGCTGTGCCGTTCCGCTTCTGACTTCAACAAAATATGCCTCAACTCCATCGCCCTCTTCCGGCAGATCTTTATCAGCAGGCCATTGCGATATATCTATGATCCCCTGCATCTTGGAATTGATATCAACTACTATATAATCTGTCCCAACAG
>JAAZFF010000118.1 GCA_012511845.1 Lentisphaerota bacterium | reverse complement strand
ATCCCGGGAGGAGATTCGGAAGCTTGGTCGCAGGCAATTGAGGAATTAAACAGCTGGCATTGGCAGAAATCGTTTGATCCCATAAAGCTTCTACCCGTGCTTGATGAACGCGCCCGTCTTCTCCAGAAAGAATTCGTCAAACGCCTCCTGGCTCATCGCAATCCATATACAGGACTAACTTACGGGGAAGATCCGCAAGTTCTGTATATGGAAATTGTCAATGAAAGTTCGCTGGAATATGCGCTGATTTGCAACAATCAGTTCCCCGCTTATTTTGAGGAAAAACTTCAGGCAGCGTGGAGAAATTTCGCAAAAGAGAAAGGTATTGTTGAACCCGGGAATTTTCGTGAAATCAATAATTCCGATATGGTGAAGCTCCGTTCCAGGTTTTTTCTGGAATATGAAAAGGCATATTTTGCTGATATGAAAGACTTTGCTGTAAAGCTAAGCCCTGACATTAAAATTACATGCAGCAATTTATGGAGAGGCGAAGATGCACTGGAATTGAATCTGGAAGTCGGCGATGTAGTGGAAGATCATTTTTATGTACATCCCCTCGTTGTCGGCGAAACAGGTGCATGGCCCGATGTTATTGCCAAAACTCTTGTCGAGGGCAGACCATACTTTGCCGGGGAATTCAACTTTTCGGAAAATGCTGATATCATGCGCGAGTTCGCATATGCACGACCAATGCTTATGCTCGCTGCCGCAGCGTACGGCTCCTTCCATGATATTGATGGCATCGCCTGGTACGCTTACAACCATGGTGATACAAAGTCTGGGACGGGCGGAGTCGTAACGGAAGAGCGTCGTGTCCCGGCTCTTGGCGACATGGCAACAGATGGAGTGGCAATGGATCATATGGCAACATGTGCTGCTATTTTTAGGAATATATGTGTAAAACCATCTGTTTCACCTGTAATCAGGGAAATACAGATTCCCGTCGCAGCCGGCGGTTACCATCAGCTGATGAATGAACGCAACCCTCTGCCGCAGGGGGCTATGGCAAAGCGATCTTACAGAAAACGCCTGACACGACTTGAGGTGAAACCCGTCAAGATTGAGCCCGAAGCAGGGGACAACTCCAGACTTGTGTCAGATACGGGAGAAATCATACAGGATATCAACAGGAAACAATTAAGCGTAGTTTCAGCCCGATCAGAAGCCTTCAGCGGATTTCTGGATGAAAATTTTCCACAGCATTTTTCTCATTTGAAGTGTTCTGATTCGCATGGATTTGCAACGGTAATAGCAGTTGCCGCAGATGATATGTCGCTGGATAAGAGTGAAAGGATTTTGGTAAGCAGAACCTGGATGGATGAGGCAGGTACTGATATTAAAGGGCTTGACGTCTCATTTGGAAAATTGAAATCAGAGAAAAACGGTGAATGGAAAATGCGTGTGATACGTCCGAAAACTGCTGCGGAAGTCCTGGTTGATCTTGTCGGCAGCGATGCTGTTCCTGTTGAAAGCAAAAACGGTATTGTCAAGCTGCCCCCGGGCACGTGGACGCAGATTGAGCTGATATATATGGCACGGCAAGCCGGTCAGTGATCAGTTTGCGGTTCGCGGGGACGCTCATCCTCCATTATGTAATGATGCGCATAGCCAATCTGGAGGGCGAATGTCCTCATGAGCCGTTTTGAATCGTCTGCGGTTCGCGGTGACGCTCACCTTCCATTACGTAATGATGCGCATAGCCAATCTGGAGGGCGAATGTCCTCATGAGTCGTTTTGAATCGTCTGCGGTTCGCGGTGACGCTCACCCTCCATTACGTAATGATGCGCATAACCAATCTGGAGGGCGAATGTCCTCATGAGCCGCTTATGAAAGATTTTCAAGAAATATGAAATATTTCATAAAACAATGATTATTTTCATTGACACCTTTTTTTAAACTAT
>JAAZFF010000117.1 GCA_012511845.1 Lentisphaerota bacterium | reverse complement strand
GCTATAGCCATGGCAGCGAGTGCAGTAAACATGTTTCGCCATGCCCACAACGCTATAATGAAAATAATCAAGGGCAACAGTGTCTTGAAAAATACACCCTTGGAAGCGATGTCAAAACGTCCTGCCTGCTGATATCGACCTTCTATCACATCTGATATCGATTCGCCCGCCAGTACCACCAACAGCAGCAGCAATGCTATTATTTTGTCGTGACCCATTCCGCCAAAGATCATCCATGCAAACCCCATGACAAACATCAGGGCTGTTGTCTGGATTCGGGAAAAGAAATAGTCACTAAAGGTGAAAACCTCGTCAAGATCAGAAACCTGAAAGGGGCGCATTTGAAAAAGCCCGACTGTAATCAGCTGTTGCGATAATGCCAGAACAATACTGAAAACGCCGCCCCAGTATGGACCCTCATCACCTAAAAGGCGCACTATGGCTGCCAGCAAAACGAATGATGTCGCACAGAAGGCTGTACCGGAAACTGCCGTCCAGAAGTAAGTTCGCAAAGCAAGATTTCCGGGATTACGAAGGCGATAAAACTTGTAAAGCAAACCTTCCAGGTTTTTGGGTTCCCTTGATATGGAAATCTGTTGCACTGTATGCTTCATGTCTAAATCCGGTGAGTATTACTGTGCGTGGATGGTTCAAGGTATTTTTCTCGAAACAATGCATAACGGGAGTACTCGGGAGAATACTTTATCCACGGGAACCGGGGGTGGCGAAATACTGAATCAGTGCAATCCTCAGCAAAGTAGTCCGGCGGCGACTCTGCCTCCGCCAGGATTCTCAAGACGGCTGTTCGAACTTCATCTACGTCTTCGGGCAGACTTTCAGTTGCCATTTTCAACGTTCTTCCTGAAGTAAGATCATCATCAACAAGTAACACTTTCTTGCCTGTACAATCAGATTTTATGGTTTGATGCAGCTTCGGCTTGTTTCCCATCAACGCATTTCGGACGAATAATGCACCGATAATGTCATCGGTATCCATACGCCCAATCTTTATCTGGGGATATGAAATTCTAAGAAAATCAAAGGGCAGGGAGAGATGCTTTGCAATCTGATAGGCGGGATATAGCCCGCCACCAGCCACTCCAACTACGATATCAGGCATAAAGCCGGTCTCACGGATTTTTTCTGAAATCAGCTTGCACTGTTTATCAATTGTGCAGAGAGTAACAAAGCGACCGCCTCCCAGCCGGAATATGAGTCGTTGAATCATCAGTATGCCACGTTCAGGTAAGCGCAAGGCGGAATAGCAGCCCCACGCCCTGAGAATTTTTAAACGCATCTGCAATCCCGGCAATGATCTTCTTTTACGAATAATCTCCATTGAGCTGGAAGAGTCAATAAAAGTTTGGGCGTCTTCAAACCCATTCATCTCAAATAACACATGCCCAATTTCCTGGGGATAAGCCACGACAATATCAGGAGTACTGCCCACTATGCCTCCCTGTGCCCTGACAGCTGCAACAGTTTCCTCCATGCTTTGGTATGGTTCGACTTTCTCCTTAAGAAAAAGTCCTGTAACTTCACCGTCTGATGCCGTAATTCTTTCTCCGATAACTGTCTGGAATTCCGGAAAACGTTCACGGAAACGCTGTGCCCCTTCAATGGTGTTTTTATCTGTTATAAACAGGCAGTCGATGTCGGATGATTTTGCACGTTCAGCCAATTCTGACAACGTGATATATCCATCATCTGAATAGATAGTCTGAACATTAAAAAGACAGCGCATATCAAATCTTTAAAAATATTTTTTGTTGACGATTACCATGACAACAGGTGTAACAGCAAATAGGTCATAACAAATTGAGGGTAAAGCAAAACTCATAAAAAGGTCTGTAGTACGGCTTGAAAGTGCAGGAGTCGTTAAAAACTTATGTCGAATCTGTATCAGAATAAAATTCGCACTCAACCTAAACAATATATACGTTTTTGTCAATTGATTTTGTATGGAGTACTGCTATGATAGCGCATCATGAGATTTTTAGTTCAATAAACAGAGATGCACCCATTTGCAAATACATCTTATCACAACAAGGCTATATGCCGAAGGTGTATTTACCTGGGGCCCGCTTAGGCGGTCTCTTTTTATTCAATTTCGAAATTTAGATTCGGGAATCGTTATAAAATCGTCGATTAGACGTGCCTTATTTTTATTATAAAATTAACAGGCTTGATTTATGTAACAGAATTTATGTAGAATGAACCTGTTCAATTACAGGAGAAAAAGAATATGGCATACGAATATACAGGAACAGTTAAAGTAATAGGGGAAGTGCAAACATTCCCAAGTGGATTTAGTAAACGCGAAATAGTTGTTACCTCCGAAGATGAGCGCTACCCTCAGGACGTAGTATTTGAGTTTATCAAAGAAAGAGCTGAGCTTCTAAACTCAATCAATGAGGCAGATCGGGTAAAAATAACATTTGATATAGGCGGGAGGGAATATAATGGCCGCTACTTTAACAATCTGAAAGGTTGGCGTGTTGAAAAACTCGATGAGGAAGGTGGAGCGTTTGACCCGACAGCCGATGCCGCAGGCACTCCGGATACCGACATAACTATTGACCTGGATGAAGATGATCTTGCAGAAGATAATGACGATCTGCCTTTCTGAATAAGCTGTTATATGAAGCTTGGCGAAATTTTGCAGGCATCTACAGATTATTTTGAAAAAAGAAATCTGGAATCACCCCGCTTATCGGCGGAGATATTGGCAGCGCGCCTCTTAAACTGCAAGCGTGCGGAAATTCCACTCAAACTTGATATGCTTTTATCTGAAAAGCTTGTCAATGCAATGCGAAGAGGCGTAATGAGAGTTGGGAAAGGAGAGCCTGTCCAATACGTAATCGGGCAATGGGATTTCCGTAATCTGACTCTGAAGATTGATAGAAGATGCCTTGTACCACGACCTGAAACTGAAGAACTTGTACAACTGCTACTCGATTGCAAGCCTCTGCGGGCAATCGAGTCGCCGCTGATTTTAGACTTCGGGACAGGTTCCGGTTGTATTGCATTGTCTGTAGCATCAGAGTTTCCAGATGCGAGAGTTGCAGGTGTAGATGTCTGCAATGATGCTCTGAGCCTGGCGCGTGAAAACGCACAGAGTCTGAACCTGAATGATAAAGTAACGCTTTTCAACTCAGTCGAGGTTGATCTCGCCGACATCTTTGAGGGTGGTACACTTCATGCAATCATATCAAATCCACCCTACATACCAACTGCCGCCTGTGATAATCTTTCACCGACAGTAAGAGATTTCGAACCGAGGCATGCCCTGGATGGTGGAACTGATGGTTTGGACGTCATACGCTATATACTTGACGAAAGCGTTATGCTGCTGGCTTCCGGAGGCGTAGTGTTCTTTGAAGTGAGTGCAGAAGACAACCAGGCATCTGATGTATCTCGTTATATGTCGGAATTGGGGTTCGACAAGATTAATGTACTAAAAGACAGCTCCGGTGCTGAGCGTTTTGTGACAGGTTTTCTGGCTGATGGAGTTTAAGATTCTCCAAAAACTATTGCTTCGAAAACAGTAAACCGTGCACCCTCACGCCAATCATCCGGTTTAAGTCCTGCTTTGAGAGAAAGGTTTAAAAGTGTTTCTTCCAAAGTCCAGTTCTGCTCAGGGGCAACTTGAGGTAAGAACACTGCGGAGCGCCCGTGTTTTTCCAAAGTCATTCCATGTTTGCCAATCTCGATATCTTTCCATGAATTTACTGCTTGTGGCGGAGTCAGTGCCGATATTTCAATTTCAACCGCATCAAATTCGCCCTGTTTAAGTTCTGTAAACCTGTAATCTTCGAATGCAGAATATGCCGCAAGCTCTGTAACAGCTTTGAACAGTTGTCGTCTGGGGAATATTTCACCGATACAACCACGCAAATCACCGCTGTTTTTCATTTTGAGAGTAACAAAACACCCCATTTTGCACAGCATACCACCTGAAGCCTCTTTTTTAAAAAAGTCTTCCGGCATCCGCTGCTGATTTTCAAGTGCGTATTTGATTGATTCCCTTGCAAACTTGAGAAGACTTTTCTTTTCAGAACTTGTCAGTACCTCTTCAGATGTCTCCTGTGTTCCCGGAGTATCACTCCAGTCTGCATAACCGGCAGCCGACATGTAACAGACAAATCTGGAGTAGTCGCCTGTATCGTCTGACGAAGTTTCGTATCTCGTCATTTCTATATTTGCTGATTCCGGCAGCATCGCAATCATTATGGAAATCGGAGTTTCTCCACATATGGTCGCTCCAGTATCTGCAAGATGTTTGGTAAAGCCTTCCAGATCTTTTAAGTTGATCTTCTCGAAAGCTTCCAGGTCGATCTGTTTTACATTTTCACGAATATTATTTGCAAAAGGTGCATATCCGAAATCAGTTCCGTAATGGGTAAAATCGGTGCTGATTACTAGAAGAGTGTCGTCGTCCATTATCAGCTTTAAAGCTTCAGCCGCCTTTTTTATACTTTTATTGCTTAGTTGTCCGACAATGAGCGGCACAATTTTAAAACCTTCAAGTGCGTATTGCAGGATGGGGTATTGGATTTGAGCACTATGCTCATTGGCATGAATTCCATCATTTTTTATAACGGAGAATGTAGATGCTATTTTTTCAACAGCTTCAAGATCTATGGAGATGCTTCCATACGGGGTAGATACAGTGTCAGATTCAGGTATAACAAAACTTTCTCCTATATATGCCCTGTGGCTTGGAGCCAGCAGAATAATACGTGAAAAATCAGATTTAAGAATTCGCTTTACGGCATAGGCAGCAGTTTGTGCTGAGTAGACATAGCCTGCATGAGGCAGAAGCAACACGTTTGGTGTTTCATCTGAATCAACTTCCGGGACTGTCTCAAAGCATTTGTCAAGGAGTACGTCCAGGTCCTGAGCCGTGCCGGGATACCAGGAACCGGCTATTGTGCTTCGAAGAGTTCTTGAACTATCTGCTCTTCGCAAATTCTTCATTTTATAAATCCTTTCTATTATATTTCATTGAATGCGTATGGTTACCGGTTGCCCTGCCGGGATAAAAGCTCCCTGGCATGCTCTATTGTAACGGAGGTGAGTCCTGCCCCGCCGAGCATTCTGGCTATTTCATCAATCCGGTCTGCCTGATCAACGGGCTCAATACGGGTATGGGTGCGCCCCTCCTCAACGCTTTTGGAAACAACAAAGTGGCAGCGTCCCCACGCTGCCACCTGGGGCAGGTGAGTAATACATATAATCTGGTGCGTTTCGCTTGCGGTCGCCATCTTGGCACCGACATTGTTTGCAATTTCACCGCCGATATTCGCATCTATCTCATCGAAAACAAGTATAGGTATCTTGTCATGTTCAGCAAGAACGGATTTCAGTGCCAACATCACACGTGAAATTTCACCGCTCGAAGCTATATTTCGAAGGGGCAATACAGATTCGCCCAGATTCGGAGCAAACTCGAATTCTACATGATCGCGCCCTGTTTCAGTGTCGATTGCTGCTGGTGTAATACTTATGCTGATTGCCGCATTGGGGAGACCGAGGTCGGCGAGTTGTTGTGAAACTGCCTCAGCGAATTTGCCGCTTGCAGCCTTGCGGCTTTTTGAAAGTATCTGAGCTGATTCTGAAAGCAGTTTTTCCTGCTCTGCAATTTTCTTATCCAATTGCTCTATCTTGTATTCTCTTGATTCCAGCTCATCGACTCGTTCTTTCGTTTTTTCATAAAAATCGAGTATGTTTTCGATGGAGTTTCCGTATTTGCGTTTGAGCCTTTGAACTGTCGTCATGCGCTCTTCGAGCCATAGCATCCGTTCGGGGGAGGCGTCTATTGCAGAAAACACCGATGTTATTGATTGTGATAATTCGTTAAGCTGTATGGATGCTGAGCGGGCTTCGTCGAGCCAGGCTGGTGCTTCAGCGCATCCCAGTGCGCTCATACCTTCAATATTGCGGATTAATTCTGCCAGAATTTCTGTTACAGAACCTTCTGCGTCGGTGAGCATCTGCGTTGTTGTGCCTGCCATTTCCAAAAGCGCACTGGAGTTGGAGATCGTTGCATGTTCCGCTATTAGTGCTTCTCCGTCCTCATCCACCGAAAGATTCGCCTCTTCAATTTCTTTAATCTGATACTTGAGTAAATCCAGCTCACGCTCAGCAGATTCTCCTACGCCTGCAAGCTCCTCGCGCTGTTTGACAAGTCCGCGCTTTTCTCGCCAGAGTGTTGCGAATTTATTGCGCTTTTCAAAGCATTTGCCGAAAGAATCAAGTGCTTCGAGCTGAAACATGGGATTGAACAGTGATTGGTTGTCATGTGCACCGTGGAGATCTACAATATGTTCTCCTATACGTTTGAGAGTTTGCACTGTGGCAGGACAATTGTTTACCATTCCTCGGCTTGAACCTGTGGTTGAGATTGTTCTTCTGAGAATCAGCAATCCATCTTCACATGGGTCTATACCTGAATCTTCAAGAATCGGTGTGATAATTTCGTTTGCAGCAGGTGATAGAGATATTTCTGCCATTACAGTGCTCTGGTTAGCACCGCGACGTATCAGGGAATTGTCAGCCCTTTCTCCGCAAAGCAGATTTATTGCACCTACAAGCACAGATTTTCCAGCTCCGGTTTCGCCTGTAACTACATTTAGTCCGGCGCTGAAGTTTATTTCAGCACTTTCTACCACGGCTAGGTCTTTTACTGTAAGTTTTTCAATCACGGTTATATAAGATAACATGTGCTGAGACGTGATTTCAAGCAAGTAAATCGTTTGGATAGTCGTAAATTCAGTGCAATATAATCCTTTCCGGATGGAGCGAACAAGGGGGAGGAGTTATATGCAAAAAAGGTATGATGCTGTGCTGGGGAGGCGGGCCGAGATGTAAAGGTGTGGCTTCTTAGAAAAGTAGGGCAGAGGCTCGGTTCGCCGAGCCAGTGATCAGCGGGCAGTGGGTAGAATTTTGACCTTATTGAAATGATTCTTGGGCTACCGGCTGAGGTGCGCAAACTGTAGCACAGGCATTGCTACCTGTGACCGATTGCTAGGATCCACAGACTGGAATGTCTGTGTTACATTGGCTGGTGCTTCGATTTCGATTTTGATGCCGAACCCGATTATTCCACCACTAACTCCTTTAACAACCCTTTCTCGGACCGCTGCGGAGAGCCGTCCCTACCTTGAATATCTGTACTACATTGACTGGTCAGCCGTACGCATATCACTCAAGTAAACTACCCTCTACCTGTTGCTCGGCTCTCGGCTTATCCACTAACAAAAAAATATCTAACGTGTTTTTGTTCAAGAATTTATTGTATTGTACATAATGTTTTTGCTAGACTTGACAGTGTACGCCATGGATTTTTGGCATATTTATTAATACTGTTTGGCAACAAACAACATAGAGGAGAACAAAGGATGAAAAAAATCATGACAGCCCTTATGGTGACTATGTTAGTAGTACTAGTCACGGGATGTGGTAAATCACCAGAAAATACGGCCAAGGCGTTCGTAGAGAACTTGTCACAGGGGAAGATATCGGAATCCAAGAAGTATGCTACAGAGCAAACCGGACAGTTTCTTGATATGGCTGCCTCTATGGGGGTGGTTCCTGTTGAGCCAAACTTCCGATTTATTCTTGTTGACCAATCCATTGATGGCAACAAGGCCGTTGTGAGATACAAGGAAGAGCAGGATGGGGACATCGAGACCATAGACCTTGTTAAGATCGATGGTAAATGGAAGGTCCATATGAACAAGGATGAATGAGGACTTCCGTTATAATTTGTGCCGTTACAACGGCAATCTTGTTCGGCTGTGGAAAACCACAGTCGAGCAGAAGTGATACAAGTCTTCTAGATACTACGATCTCGTCACTTGTGGAGCCTGGTGATCTTGTTTTCCGAGCGGGAAAAGGCCGTTGGTCCAGCTGTTTTCGTGACATGTCGACGAGGGAAAAGCGATTCTCCCATGTGGGAGTTGTCGCTACAAATGAATTAGGTGCCGTTGTTGTGGTGCATGCTTCGGCAGACGACACGACAGGCATCGGAGCCGTTACTGCAGAACTCCTTGGCACCTTTGTGTGTGACCATGACGATGTTGCTGTCTTTCGTGTTCTTGCTGAAGAAGAATCCAGGCATAAGATAGCAGCCTTCTGCATTGGCAAGATCGGGTCTCGATTTGATGCACGCTTTGATCTTTCTGACTCGAACGAACTTTATTGCACAGAGTTAGTGTGGCTCGCCGTCAATGGTGCAACAGGGAAACAGCTTGTCGGTACAACCATCGTAAAGGGACGAAAAATTGTCGCCCTTGATGATTGTTACATGGGGTCATGGGTAGAAAAAGTGTATGACAGCAAGGAGAACATCAAATTGGAAAGTGGAGATGAATGTCTGTCCGTTGTGTGGCCGGCTGCCTTTTACCTCTGATGTTCGGATCGCTGATTCTGCTAAATCAGTTTGCAAGTTTAATGATGTTTTTGTTGGATTCCGTAATGAACTCTGCGAATTTTTCTTTGTAAAGCTGGCTCTATAACACTGCCGTGTGTGAAGATGAAAACAATATTTAGATCGTGGTATTTGCTTGTGTTGCTTTTGACAGCACGCAGCGCAAACCGTTGCACATTGCGAGGCGCGGGTAGCGGGGACGGATTCTCGGCACTTCCGCTTTACGTCGTGTTCAGGGACAAATACGGTATGCACCACATCCGTTGGCACCACGTGGCGACCCGTTTGCGTCATGACTGCCGCTCGGACCGCTACGGAGAGCCGTCCCTACCTTCCTCTCAGCAACTGGACACAGGCAGGAATGCCTGTGCTACAGTGGTGCGCCCCCTACAGTAGCATCAACCCTTTAAAACCCCTCAGTCTCTGCGTCCCTGCGTCTCTGCGTGAGTTTTAACCCCCGAAGTGTCAAGTCCTGATTTCCGTTTGTCACTTTTTTAAATTATCTCACTGCTGTTTAACGCTACAAAGTTGCTGATAAAAAGCGACTCCCCAGGCGGCTATCTGCGGTATAGTAAGCTTGTCCCCGAAG
>JAAZFF010000116.1 GCA_012511845.1 Lentisphaerota bacterium | reverse complement strand
GGGCACCGTTGTAGCACATACTTACAGTAACGGGTTTATCACCGCTCATTGCCGTTACAAACCGGAGAGTACCCAGTTTTGGGGACTGGAGCTGTATGTCTATACAGTCACCGCTTGTAAAGAGTCGTGTAATATCCTCTCCGCTGTTTTTGAAAGATGTTTTACTGCCGCGCACCTCAATCTTGAAGTGAATACCTCGCGAATCGTATCCGGCGCGGGCTATATTGTTCATCCAATCTTCTGCTTTGCCACGAAAGATATCGATTCCGGGCCGGCTTTTCATCACGCGGAGCGGGTCTGTTTTGCGAACTGCAATTGTGGGCACAAATGCCTCAGCAGGATCAAAGTATTCTTCCCTGCCAAACAATCCGGTATCAGCCTTGAGAGTAAACTCTCCTCCCTTGAAACGGTGTACTTTATCGAGTCCGGCAACCTCAACTATAGCTGAACGACTCATGCCGAGCAGATAGTAAGCTCCTTTTTTAAAACCATAAGCGGTTTCATCAGAGCGGACAAAGTGTGCATTGAAGCACTCATCCTGCAGAGAGTAGTCGTTCAAATCTGTTCCCGGTATTGCGCCCGGAATTTCGTCCCACCCCGGGGCAAAAGCGTATGGCTTGAATAATGAGCCGATAAAAAGACCATCATCACGAGTCAGGAAGTACTTCATGCCGTCTATACTGTGTACTGCATAAACTTCACCCAGACCGGGGACATCTACAACGCCATGTACGTTGCTTATACGCCACATGCTCCCGGGCTTGAGAGTTTTGCGACTGTCTTTTCCGAGGCTTCTGATTCCTTTAGGTGACCATGGGTATGACCAGCGCAATGTGCCGTCATTATTTCTCAAAGCCGCTTTTTCCAGCAATGAGCCATCTGAGCCGATGTGATATATATCTATAAGTGTATTGCTGATTTTACGGATGTTTTGTGCACGATAGAGTGGTGCTCCTGTTTCATTGAAACCTGTATGTGGCAGGACAAATGTACCTCCTTCACCGCCATAACGCTTCGGGTCGTTATGCCAGTAAATATTCATGGAATCGTCGAATGTCCAACTCGATCCGAATCCTGACTCAAAGAACTCTATTTCTTCCGGTTGAACCCGGCAGTCTCCATTGCTGTCTATCCATATAACACCGTTTATTTCAACCGGCCATCTCACAGCTGTAAAAAATGGCGCACCCCGTTTGTGTTCCCAATGCGGCACATCCTGTGCATCTTCTTCGATACCCATCCTGTGCGCATATTCTTGCCACTCCGGAAGTCGTTTTGCGGCTTCCATAAATGGTGCCGCCAGCCACGGGTTGTCACGCCTGGACATAAGAGAGCGTGCACGCATCCAGCCGGAAATTGTACCTATTGCGGCACGGATCATGAAGCGATCCCCAACGTATTCACCGATACCTACCAGACCGCTGGCTGATGCACGATTCGGTGACCAGTTAGCATCATCGCCGTGCATGTAACCTCCACTCAGCATCGATAATTTACGGTCGCCAACCTGACGTATAATACCGGGTCTACCTGAAAACGGCTGTTCAGGCATGTGCCCCTGGTCTTTCCAAAAGTCTAATGGATAATGCGGTATGGATTTGACATTGAATGAACATGTATTGAGATTGATATTAAACATGGTGCCATAATTGATGTCGAGTAGCTCCCACGGACGCTTTTTATCAATCATGGCTGCCGCTCCGCCATACATTGCCGGACCTAAAAACTCAGCTGCAATTTCAGCGGAATCCGCTCCCACATTCCACACGGTAACACGCTTCGGTGTTTGAGAAAATTCGCTTACCCAAAGGCGTCCGTGATTATCGAATGCAAGACCTGCAGGCTGCATGAAGTCTGCCACATTGTAGCTGCCTTCACTACGTCCGCCTTTCTGCCCCATAGTGAAAAGTAGTTTTCCGTCGGTGTCAAAGATTTTTATCTGATGTGAAGCCGGTGCTTCAGAACGCAGGTAGCGATACGAGAGCTGTCCATCGGGCGTAAACTTATGCATGCCGGTGGCTCCCTGGTCTGATACAAATATACGCCCCTTGCCATCTGCTACCACACACCATGGAGCACTTATCTGCGCTGTAGTAAACGGTTTAGGGGCAGAGTCTTCACCCAGCCACGCAAGGGAGTGATCCAATGCCACAAGACGCTGCCACAACCAAACGGTTGGAGTATACGAAAGTACCTCCCGTGTATGTGTTAGGGGTTTCGAAAAACACTTTTTCCTTGCAGTCTTCCTTTACGGCGGAGCCTTCGATGCTGACATATCCGGAAATGTTGATATTGTGGAATTTAAGGTGTGTAAAGAGATCAGTGCGTTTGTTATAATTCATACGAACATAAATTTCCAGATTTCCCGTCCCTGTTACAGCATCAATGTGCACAGGTGTGCAAGCCCGGCCGTCGGCTGTTCTTGAAAACCGGAGCGTTGTATTATCGAGTACTATCGGAACGTTGAAATGTGGCTTAACGCGGTTGCCGACGCTTGTTATTTCACTCTTTTCGCTTCCGTTGTTGAAGATAAAAGCATAATCGCCTGAGAGAATATTTGTCCCGCCGGCGGCGTTTGGAAACAGCAGTCGCCCCAGTGTTACATCTCTGTCAATAATTGTAGTAACCTGTGCATTTTTAGGTCCTTTAAATTCTGCAGTGGCGCCTGCGCCTTCTGCTACGATTCCATTCTCCCAATTTTCCGTGTCGGAATAAAAGTATGTTCCTTCCGAGTCAGTTAGCCAGACCCCATCAGTAGCTGGGCTTATAATAGGCAAGTAGGCAAACATAATTGAAACCAGTATTTTTGTTTTCATATAATTTTCCATTGTTAATTTCGAAACCAACTGTCTGTTACCCTAATTTCCCGATTAAGTTTACAAAAACGTTAATTCACACAAGGGGACAATTTCGCAATATTTTTGCATAGATGTGATATCTAGCCAACAGATAAGCTGAAGTTTCGGCAGGTTTCTGGCATTGTTTTTTATGGAAGTGATTTTGCTTCAATGATAATATATAAATTCATTTACAGTTTTTAAGGCATATGAAGTTACTTGTTCAGAGAGTTTCGGAAGCCTCGGTTTCCATTGACAATGTTGTAAAGGGAGCCATAGGCAAGGGGTATATGGTACTAATCGGGTGCCGTTTTGATGATTCTGCCCGTGATGTGGACTACCTGGTTCAGCGTCTGTCAGCTTTGCGGATATTTGAAGATTCCGAAGGGAAGATGAATCTTTCCATTGAGCAGGTTGGAGGCTCCGTACTGCTTATTTCGCAATTCACATTATATGCCGACACAAAAAAGGGAAATCGTCCGAGCTTTATCATGAGTGGTGATCCGGATAAAGCATCAGCCTTATATGATTATTTTATACAGCAGATGCGTGAGCGGCTTGGGAACGACAGGGTAGCCTGCGGTGAATTCGGGGCAGAGATGAAGGTGTCGCTTGTGAATGACGGTCCTGTTACAATAGAGCTGTCGAGCGACTCGCAGCAGTGGCATGGTAAAGACTCTGCCACAAGCAAACCAGATGAAAAAAGTATAAAACACGGAAACGCTAAACCGGAAAACGGCAAACCTGAAACAGGGAAACAAGAAAAGATAAAACTTGAATACAGGCAGGTCGAATCACAAGAAGACATGGCAGCAGCTTTCAAGCTGATATCAGAAATCTGGAGTGTTTGCTACAGGGATGTCATTTCGAAGCAACAGATGGACTATATGATCAGTTATATGTATTCCCCGGAAACTATAAGGAAAGAAACGGCAGATGGGAGGCCGATGTTTCTTGTGAAAACCGACGAGAACAATATCGGATTATTATCTTATGAGCTTGACCCGGATCCTGAAGGGGTTATTTATCTTCACAAAATTTATCTGTTACCAACACTATGGGGCAGGGGACTGGGCAGCACGATTCTTTCTCGTGTAATAAACCATGCGAAGAACGCCGGTGCCACTGCTGTGGAATTGAATGTAAACAAGAAAAATACCCGTGCAATTCGCTCTTATGAGAGGAATGGCTTCGTAACAAAGAGTGAGATCGTCAAGGACATTGGAAACGGTTTTATAATGGACGATTTTCTGATGCGTAAAGAAATAAATAATGATAAATAAAACTATAAAATTAACAGTTTTGATTTTTGCATCGGCAGTATTTCTGATGTTGAGTGCAAGTGGGGCCGGACGCGAATTGTTCTGGCTTACCTCTACAGTTACAGGCGATACAATCGGACCTATTGAAAAGAAGCCCGGAGCTTCATTTTTAGCTAACGGAAAGGAATGGGTAATTCTTTCGGAGAAGCCTGGTCAGATCTTGTTTTACGATTCTGACACATCCAAACAACATGGACCATTTGTTTTTGTTTTGAACAGGATTGTTGATCTTGGAGGTTTTGCCATGGGTATTTCCAGGATAGAGGTAGTAAATGAACGAGGTGATATTCTTTTTTCTCCGGATCGTGAGAGAATGTCGACTCAACCCAGACCTGTCGCTCCTGATGTAAAAAGACCGCAACGCTGGGAACCGGAGCCGCTGCCGGGTACAAATCCTGCAGAGCATAAAGTGTTTCTTGGAGATCTCGTTGTTGAGCTGCGCCAATATGCGACATCCGGAATTTTATGGTTTGAACCTGTTCACTCAGTCAAATACGATTGGAAGGTTGGCGACTACAGCGGAAGCGGCGGTGAGGAAATTGATATGAAACGTCTGGGACTCATGGCTTCCTGGCGAAATTGGTTTCTTGAACTTTATGCTATAATAGATGGTGAAACCGGCGGGGGTATTGTCCCCGATAAAAGCTATCTTTCTGAACTCAGGTTAAACAGCGGATCGGGCTTTGGGGGTCATGCCGGATATCTGTATTCGCTTGTTATAGACGGTAACTGGAATGCAAATATAGGCTTTGCAATGAGCTATGAAATGGCAGACCTGGATTTGGATGCTGTTGTTTTCAGAGAGAGCGGCAGATACACCGTTAAAGACGAAGACATCGAGGGCGAGGATGCTGACGGTTTGTCAGAGTCGATTAGCGTTAAGGAGTATGAGCTTGCTAATGTTTCCAAAGGAGTCGATATGGCCGAATTTGTAGCATCGCTGATAGGGGGTATAGATTACACATCCGATTTCTGGGGTGCCGGAATATATCTTCTTGTAGATGTTTATTCTGATGTAGACTTTAAAGGCTCGCTGGAAGTTGGTGATCAGGCTCATAAATTAAGGGCGGACAGGACTCATCCCGTATGTGTTACCTTATCGGGATGGTATTCTCCTTTAGACAGCTACTTCATTTCAACCAGGGCATCTTTTGGAACAGAAACAACTTTCCGCATAGGTTTGGGCAAGTTTTTTTAACTGTATCATTATGAAAGCAATTGCTGATAATCAACAAAAAGATTGGGAGCTCGTTTCTAAAGAAATTTTTGGAATGATTTTTAATCTTCAATCATTTCTCTCTGCAAGCTTTAAATTCAAGGAACCTGTAGGACCTGATTCAAACGACAGTCTGAAAATACGTATAATACAGATTAAAGAGAAAACCTTGTGGCAGTTTGTCAGGGCAAATGAGACGGAAAATTTGTCGAGAAATGCTGCAAGGAAAAAGCTGTCACACCTCCTTGGTAGTACCCACCTTGGGGAAGCCCATATAACTACCACAGAAAGCAATTTGCATTGCAGGATTACAAAGAAGGGCAGGGTGCTCGTTTCAAGGGGAAGGTCTCAAAGTTCGCAAAGCAGTGAAGTTAACCGGACGCATGACAGGAAAAAAGATCATCCTCTGTTGCGCTTTGATTCTAAAAAACTGTTAATGGTGCTGGATATTGCTGATGCCCGTGGTGAAATAAAGCCCGGCATGAGGTCGAAGTTTCGCCAGGTAAATGAGTTTTTACGTATTGTTGAACTTGCTGTTGATAGCATCAGGCACGACAATTCCGTAACACTTGGCATACTTGATGCAGGATGCGAAAAATCTTATCTTTCATTTTCTGTGAAAGCATATTTGGAAGCGGTGCTGGGAATATCTGTCAAACTTATCGGAGTTGATACGAATAAAAAAGTTATAGAATCATCACGCAGGATGGCAGAGTCGCTGGATTGGGATTCGGACGAAGTCGAATTCCTGACTTGTGATATTGCAGACTTGAAGCTTGATTTAAAACCCGACGTAGTGATGAGTTTGCATGCGTGTGATACTGCAACGGATGAAGCAATAGCGTTCGGCATAGAGAACTCTGTCCGTGCTATACTTTGTGCCCCATGCTGTCAGCATGAGCTGCAGTCACAACTCGGTACTGCCGGACCTTATCGTGCAATTTTGCGTAACGGCATACTGCGGGAGCGACTTGCCGATATTCTAACAGACTCATTTCGTGCGCAAATTCTCAGAGTTATGGGTTACCGAACTCTAGTAGAGGAGTTTATTGAGCCTGATGCCACAACGAAGAACATAATGATAAGGGCTGTACGAAGATCACGCGCCGGAGCGGGGACTGCGCTTGCAGAATATCACGATTTGCGAGAGGGAAGTGGATGCACTCCCTATCTTGCCAAACGTCTGGCTGCCGTTTGCCCTGAGCTGATTAGTTAACATGTCTATGAGACAGACTCGAGACAGGAGAAAACTGCCCACTGCCCGGTTTGCCGGGAGATCGTACACGTCCACAGCGGAGCGGTACACGTTATTCGTACACGAGGATGTATGTGCGAAGGTTAAATCGTGTACGAGTACGAGTACGAGAACGATTATGCCATCATGCAAGCAAAACCCGAGCAGGCGCTCAGGGCTCCCAGTGCTCAGCAACCACTTAGCAAGCGGGCACAGACAGGAATGTCCATGCTACAGTCTGCGGTT
>JAAZFF010000115.1 GCA_012511845.1 Lentisphaerota bacterium | reverse complement strand
ATAGCACACAGCTTGCTTCTGGCAGCTACGGACGGCATCCTGATACGTTCATTTGCGAATATCAGTCTGGCAGGGGCAATCAAAAATCAACGCAAGTTATTATTAGCGTGCCTTCCATTGGCAACTAACGCCTTTCTTTTTATTTATATAAACAATCTTTCACGATACTCGGTAGACCACTATCTTGATGAACACGCAATGGCTACGTACAACGCTCTTTTCATGCCGTCTTTCGGCATAGCTTTGGTATCGGGATTCGCCCTCCGCCCTGCCATGACGTTGCTGAGTGAACAGCGTCGCAGCGCAGATCGCAAAGACTTCAGCCTGGAGGTCCTGATTCAACTGGGTTGGGTTATAGTTTTCAGTATACCTGTTCTTATCTTAACCTATCTGTGGGGCGCTCAAGTACTGTCTTTAATGTATGGTCTCGATTTAACCGCTCATCGAGGGTCGTTATTCATCCTTATCGCCTCTGGCGCATTACTCGCTATTTACAGAATTTTTCAAGCCGTTCTTATCATATTGCGCCGACAGATGGCATGTCTTGCAGGTATATTGCTGGCAACAGCCGCAGCATGGCCCATCACAGCATATACTGTACGCAACCATGGCATCAGGGGCGGAGCTTTCAGCTATTTTTTAACAACATCAATCCTTGCCGGACTGTTCATGTTAATGACTGTCTGGTATACTTACAGAGAGTTTACAGAAAGGTCTTGTCAAAATGCAAAAAACACCTGAATTAAGCGTAGTCATTCCCTGTCTTAACGAAGCGGCAACCATTGCCAAAGCAATAAGTCTCGCAAAAGAGCTTATAGCGGACTCCGGTCTGACGGGAGAGGTTGTGGTTTCCGACAACGGCTCAGACGATGGTTCACAGCGTATATCGGAAGAAGCCGGAGCTCGTGTTGTCACCGCTGATCGTCGCGGCTACGGTTTTGCACTGCTGTCAGGCATTCGTGCTGCAGCAGGAAATATAATAGTTATGGGAGATGCCGATGCCACATATGATTTCCGCGAAGCAATTGAGCTTGTGCAGGCTGTCCGGCAGGGCGCCGATCTTGCAATGGGGAGCAGGTTGCGCGGCAACATCGCACCCGGCGCAATGCCTACCCTTCACCGATACCTTGGAACTCCTGTGCTGACAACACTTATACGGCTTTTCTTCGGGTTGCGCATATCTGATTGCAACTGTGGTATGCGGGCGTTTTCGAAAGAAGCTTTTAACAAAATGGGGCTGGTATCCGGCGGGATGGAATTTGCCTCGGAAATGCTGATCAAGGCGGCAATCAATGACCTGAAGGTTGTGGAGTTTCCATGTTCGCTACATCCCGATACACGTGACAGAAAACCACATCTCAACACATGGCGTGATGGCTGGCTACATCTTCGATTCATACTGCTGTTTGCCCCGCACATAATATTTACAGCACCGGGGTGGATACTGAGTGCTTTTTTCGGCATGTTTATACTCCTTCTGTCACTGGGACCCGTTTCAGTCGGGAACACACGGCTTGATTACCACCATCTGTTTTATGCAGTGCCTATATTCTGCATCGGGATCCAGCTCCTGTGGTTTTCTGCATTTGCCAACAGGTTTCGCAAGTTTGCAGGCTTGGATACAAGTGAATCCGACACAATCAAAAAATTTCATCTGGAACGGTGGTTGGGAATCGGCTTTTTAATTGGTATTGCCGGTTTTGCCCTGTTCGCTTCAGTACTCATACGCTGGCTGGCTTCAGGACAAGGAGCACTTCTTGCCATCAGACCTGCAGTTATGGCCTTGACACTCGTTCTTTGCGGCTTCCTTACGATTATGAATGCAATAATGCTCAGCATGCTTGAGCTTCATACAGACTCACGAACTTTTTTAGGAAAATAGCCAACTTACCTCCATGCCCTCTATAAGTATCATTCTGCCGGTTTATAACGGCGCAAGATATCTGGAGCAGTCCCTCAACTCGATCAGGGAGCAACAATACGATCTGAATGATATAGAGATAATCGCAACCGACGATAATTCCTCCGACTCGTCTCCTTTAATTCTCGCAGAAGCAACAAGAGATCTGCCGCTGACTGTAATACCCGGTGCAGGGACCGGCAATTGGGTGGCATCAACGAATCGGGCACTGTCTCGTGCTTCCGGCAATTTCATTTGCTTCCTGCATCAGGATGACCGGTTTAAACGAGACAAAATCAGAAAACTTTTGTCTGCTGCAAAGCTCTACCCGGATGTTGATGTATTTGCGCATCCTGTTGATTTTATCAACAGCTCCGGGCGTCGTATCGGCAAATGGAAATTCCCTGCCCGTCCCCGGCTTTACACCCCGCCTCAATGGTTCTGCCCCCTGCTTGTTCAAAATAATCTGGCTGTTCCAGGCGTGATGTTCCGCCGCTCTCTTTTAAGGCAAACAGGGATGTTAGATGAATCATTGCGCTATACGGCAGATTGGGATTACTGGCTGAAGCTTGCAACACGCCACGACCTTGTTCTGCTTTCTGCCTGCCTTGCTGAATACCGTATTCACAACGAAGCACAAACGGTACACTTTGCTGACAAACAGGTAGAATACGCAGAAAACCTGTATAGGGTACTTTCCAGGCATATCGGTACACTTAATACATATAATGACAAAAACAACTCCAAATATCGCATTATGGCAAAACTCGGTGTCAGAACGAATATCTGGCTGGCTTCCCGGATAACGGACAAGCCCCAGCCTGTCAGCTCTCTTTTACGGGCATTTCGTACAGCCGGTCTCCGCAGGGGACTTGATTATCTTCACCTGTCCCGTGTTGGATCACGAGTTTTATCTCGATTAAAGGCTAAAATACATTCATTACAAGTCAATTGAATTAAAATGAACAACTGCAAACACTTCCCCTTGCGAGTAACCATTGTTCCAGTGTTCTTTTTGTTACTGGCAGCGTTAATGTTTTTTTCCCCTTTGGCAGCTTCTTTCAGAACAGGCACAGGGGTAATAGTCCACGCCTGGAAGTCCAGACAATTATATTCCATTTTTCCAATTCTGTGGCTATTGCTTCTGACTCTCACTGCACTGGCGTGGCACTGGACCGGGCGGCAGTTTAAACTCTATTCTGAAAATTGCCCGCGTTGCCTTGTCGTATTACGTCCAGTCATATTTTTGCCCCTGATTGTAAGCGGAGGTTATCTGGCGCCTTGGATCGGGCTTACATTCTCCGGCTTGATTCTCCCATACGGAATTGCATTAATTGTCGCCCTGATAATCGAAAATCTGGTTGGAGATGGCGTAAGGCGAGATAATTCCATTAAAAAAATGCGCATATTTTCATGGTCTGTTATTGCCTATGGGATTTTCATACTTGTTGCAGGCCTGTATTTTACAAAAAAAATCGGATGTACTGCGGGTGATGAGATTCATTACCTTGTACAGCTCGAAAGCCTCATTAGCCGCAGTAGTCTGGAACTCTCAAATGAGATGGCACCGTTGATTGCTGAATACGGACATTCCTGTTTGTCCTACTCTCATGTTAAAGAAAATTTGGAGGGTAAGCTCTACAGCTACCACTCATTCGGGCTTCCAATCCTGGCATGGCCGTTTGGTTATCTTGGAGTTTTTGGACGTCAACTGATACTGGCGATCATTGCTGCCCTGGCTGCAGCAGGTTGCAGGGCGATATGTCTTGAAGTAAAAGCAGCACCCAAATTTACGTCTATCCTTACGTGGGCGCTTGCCCTTTCGTACATATGGGCAATGTACAGCATCCGCTTCCTGCCGGAAATCCTCGGCTGTGGTCTTGTAGCCTGGGGCTGTTGGGCGCTTGTTGCTCAAAACAGAAAACGCTGGACTGCTACAATTGTCGCTGCTATATGCTGCGGTTTTCTTCCCTATGCCCATATCAGATGGGCTCCGGCAAGTCTGGTAATAGCTGCTTTTTTGGGCTTGGAAGGATTATTCATTAAAGGTGAACGGTTACGTTCCAAATTTATAAGACTGCTCACTTTCTCAATAATCTACGCTGCTTTCGGTTTGATGCTGCTCTCTATCCATGCAAGACTCTATTCAGGTTCCCAGGCATATAGTTATGAAAAAGTTTTTCTCAGCTATCCCCTTGCAATGTGGGGCATGTTCATTGACCGGCGCGGTCTATTCGGGCTTCTTCCGGTGTTGTTATGGTTTGTAGTTTCCATACCCTACGTATGCACCATGGGAAAGCGTGCCGCTTTACGTGCTTTGGAGTCTGCAACAATCTTGGTGGCGACATTGATAACATCATGTTCAACGGCGGCAGCATTGCAAGGCGTCTGCATTCCGGGACGTTATCTGCTTACTGCCATGCCTGCCCTACTTGCACCTGCAGCACTGGCACTCTCACGCTGTAACCGGGCAGCCCGCATCTGGCTTTACTATCTGGCATCAATGCCCGTGCTGTTTTATATTTTCGTGGGGTCCTGGATGAGGGGCTCCCATATTTCATTCTTCAGAGTGCCGGAAAAACTGCGTGGATATATTGGTTTTCACACATACTGGGAACCTCTGCCAAGCTTGCTGCAAGGTAAAACTTCCGAAGCTATAGTTTGGGCATCTTTATTCATCTTGGGACTAATGCTGTTTACAGCGCTCTTATTTGCTTTCCATCGTCGCCCCCGCCTTATAAGAGTTGCATCCCTTCTAGTGTTAATAACTGCGTTTGCGTTTGGTTTCAAGTCTGGCAGGCTGGAAAACAGCAGTGGTGATACAGGAATTTTTCTTCTTTCAAAAGATCGTGACTGGAATCACTTTTTCATCAAACCGCATGTGGAGCATCCGGAAATTTTTGCAACGCTTACAGGTCAGGAACCCGACCGGGCAGATCCGCTGACAACACTAAGCGATCGAATTAGAACGGCAGAAGACCCCTATAGCTTCATGTCATCATCAGAGCTACCCGGTAACGATTGGGCAGGACGCAAAAACCGGTGGCATGTTATACGGCCAAACCAGATCAGACACAATTTCGATGGCTCTTTTGCTTTCAGGGTATCAGGGCATATAAACAGGGGAAGTGTACGCTTTGCAGTCCTGCAGGGTTCACATCTGATAGAAGACGACCTGCTTCTTGGTGAGGGAGACTTTGATTTCACCTGGATCGTGCGAACAAAAAAAGGCAGGGGCTTCACACAGACCCTCATGTCGCTGGAAGATAATGCAGGTGAAGTCGTTGTGAACTTTATCCAGCTGGCACCTTATTCGCCGCACATGATGTCCTCCGGTTTTTCATTCCCGCCTTCTACTCAAGTCCGTGATTTAACAGATATCAATTAGCATACCGTAAACCGGCGTGGCAGAGCCCGGCAAGCCGGGCAGTGGGGAAAAGAGTGAGCAGTGGGCAGCTTTCTCATGAGCCGCAGACTGTAGTACGGACATTCCTGTCTGTGCCCGCCTGCTGGGTGGCTGCGAGACACTGGGACTGCAGGGCTCCGCACTGCATTATGGTTGCTGAGCAAGGTAGGGCTGGTTTCTCCCGGCTTCGTCCGCCAACTACGTCCGTCTTCGAACCCTACGCCGGGACAAGCCGGGGCAAGCCGCAAACCGCCGT
>JAAZFF010000114.1 GCA_012511845.1 Lentisphaerota bacterium | reverse complement strand
ATGTAATACCATATCTATCATGAAACAAAAAATTACCATATCTTTTTTAATGATGTTCTGCTTTGCAGCCCTTGCCATACTTTTTTATTCGGGTTGCGAATCAGCTGACAGCAACTCTATCGAGATAACGCCTTCGTATGCGGAGTTACGTGTAGGGCAATCTGCCACCTTCCACGCCACCGGTGCACAATACTTTTCATGGTCACTTAAAGACCCGACAATGGGCTCCCTATCTTCAACCAGCGGGGAATATGTAGTATATACAGCCAGAAACAGGGAAGGAAACTCTTCGCTGCGTTTTCAGGAAATCTCCGTCAATGCTGCAGGCTCCAGCTCTACCGAAACGGTCAGCCCAAGCGGCACTAACGATGTGACAACGACGGTTTCTTCAGGCGCTGCCAAAGCAACTGTCAAACATTTATAAGCCTGGCGGTGGTCTGGCAAGCCAGGCAGTGATCAGTGGACAGTGGGTAGCGGGCAGTTTTATTGGGAGGCACATAATCGTTCTCGTTCACGTGCTCGTACACGATTTCACCGCTTTCATTCTCGTGTACGGGAAACGTGTACCGCTCCGCTGTGAAAGTTTACGATCTCCCGGCAAGCTGGGCAAGGTAGGGCTGGTTTCTCCGCAAACCGCCGCAGATGAGAGGCAGCCTCTACAGGACATATGGGACAGACAGTACCAGATCCCCCCAGCAATCACATGCGTCCACGGCGCGCTCGGCTTGCCCCGGCGTAGTTAGCGGACGAAGCGGGAGAGCGTCGCCCTACCTGATAGCGATCCCGATTCAGCGTGGGATATCTGCAGCGCATGAGAAAGCTGCCCACTAACCACTGGCCTGGCATGCCGGGCCTCCGCTGCCCGAAGGGCAAGGGTATTCTGAATTTACTGCTTCAACTGTGTTGCAGCGTAGTCCCAATTTACAAGGTTGTCGAGAAATACCTCAACAAAGCGTTTGCGCTCATTGCGGTAATCAATATAGTATGCGTGTTCCCATACATCGCAGGTTATCAGATGTGTGAGTCCCAGAGCTGCCGGTGTATCAGCATTTGAAGATTTAATAATTTTAAGCTCATTTTCTTCCTGAACGAGCCATACCCAGCCACTTCCGAACTGTGACACGGCAGCCGAGATAAATTCTGCCCTGAAGTTTTCCAGGGAACCGAATGATTCATCAATCTTCTCCAGAAGCTCTCCCGAAGGTTCACCCCCGCCGTTCGGCTTCATGCTCTTCCAGAATATTTCATGATTCAGACCCTGGGCAGCATTATTGAAAATAGCGGTCTCTTCATTGGCGTAACTTTCCCTGACTATGTTTTCCAGCGACTGTTCTTTCTCCCACTTCGTGCCGGCTATAAGTTTATTCAGATTGTTAATATATCCCCTATGGTGTTTTCCATAATGGTACGACATGGTTTCCGCTGAAATATACGGCTCAAGGGCATTGAGTTCATAAGGAAGAGGTGCCAGTTTAATCAGACCCTCTTCTGTTTGCGACTGAACTCCGGCAGTTGATGCATTCTGCTCTATTTCCTGAGAGGTTATGCAGCCCGTAACAATGAGGAATAATGCCAAAAACATTCCTGAAGTAATTCTTTTCATAATTATTTCCTTTTTTTGTATTGTTGTAGTAGTATTGGACTTTTAGAGGGACATCATTTTTTTTGCCACATCAAGCTCACGAACTATCCCCGGTATTACCTCATCGGCAGATCCGGAGCATTCGCGCCACACATTCCAGGTATATGTTTCTACCTCAAACTGTTTGCACCCGCTTTCCCTGACTGCTGCAGCAAAATCAGGATCGTGCAACAGCGCACTTGTTGATCGAAGCGGCAAAGCTCCCTCTTCAAAAATCGGGACATGGAAATGGGAGCGCAACACAGCACCATCAACAGCCTCTGTTGCAAGTGCCGCAGGCAGGTCTCCAAAAAACTGTAACTCTCCATCCGGCATTTTCCTTACAGTCTGGTGCAGGTAAGTCTTCTCAACATAACGGGCAAGAGCCTCTCTTCCCGCAGCATTGTCATTACACTCGAGTGCTGCACTGATCTGGAATTTGCCTATAATAATACCGGCAGCCATAAATCTGCGAACAGACTCAGCCAGATTTTCGAATTCTACGGCAAGGTGTGCTGTATCAAGACACACCCCCACGTAAGGATGGAGACTTTCATCGGACTCCTCCTTTATTCTGTTCACAACGTCAATTGTTTCCGCCGTAGTTTCGGGATAACAACCGGGCTCCGGTTCAATCGATAGGATAATCCGCTTGCCGGTAGTCTCATGTATTTTTTGAATTTTCTCCAACGCTTTTATAAAGTTCCGGATTGCAACTCCGATATCTTCATTGAAAGTCTTATACGTCAGTGGCGAGGTGGAGACACTGCCACACGTTATATTTCGGGGAGCCAGGAGTGCCAGCGACATGGCGGCATCAGCTGAATATTTTATACGTGCAGGATCAGTCCAGGTAGGGCGATAAACTTCTTCTTTTACCTGCGCTCCATGAAATACACCAAAAGGAAACGCATTCATGGTGAACGGTGCAAGGTGCATTCGTTCGCAGATTGCCTGCAATCTTTTCCGGGCATCTGGTCGGGAAACAAACTCTGCTGCCGCATTTGCCCCGAAGCGTAGCCCCAAACCAAACTCATATGACGCAGGCAGGGAGTTTGATGCCCGGAATGAATCTGCCACTGCCGAGGCAAGTTTTTCCACATTGTCAATCTGTTCTCCGAGTGTTTCACCCGGATGAACATTCATGCAATAAGTCAACAAGCCGGATCTCCTTTATATTGCTTAAAACTTTAAAATGAACCTTGTTTCATTATACGGAAGAACGGTTCTTTCGAAAGATCTATCGCTCTATCGGTTTCCACATCGGCTGAAAGTTCTCTTCCCACAAACATGCCATATTCGCCGACTATAGAGTAATCGCGCATTGGTGACAGGGCTACACCGGCGCTTATCATCATGTCATCAAGCGTCAGCTTGTCCGGCATTGCCGGATCGCTGTCATCGAGTGCATATGTAATATTGCGCCATTCAAATGTACCGAAGAATGAAACCATGTGATTGGGGAAAAGTGTAACTTTACTCTTGGGCAGCATCGCTTCAAGGCGAAACACATCTACAGGCTCCCATGCAATTCCAAGACTGGGCATTACAGGAATATCCCAGCCGGGACGGTACGTAGCACCGAGTTTCAGGCTCAATGT
>JAAZFF010000113.1 GCA_012511845.1 Lentisphaerota bacterium | reverse complement strand
TGTCCATCACGCCCGGTCATCGCCTCTGCTTCTGCCTTGATTTCATCAATAGTAAGGGTTCTGCGTTTCTGCAAAGGATTGTCCACCCTGAAACCACAGTAACGGCAATTGTTCACACAAAAGCTCGATATATACATAGGGGCAAAAGTAACAATCCTGTTATCGTATACTTTCCGCTTTATTTTGAGCGCAGTTTCTTCCATCTCCCTGCGCAGTTCCGGATCAGTCACATTCAGGAGGACTGCTGTCTCCGCCGTTTCGAGTGTTTCTATAGCAAGCGACTTCGCAAGAATATCACGAACTCTGCTACGGTCAGGACCTTTTGCTTCCGCCAGCTCTTTTACAATCAGATCATCATCGATAAAGTCGCGTCCATTATTATAATAGCGCGTTATTTCATCACGTTTGATTACTGTTTCGGGTGTAAATTTTGTTTTCATTCATTAATCTCCTTTGGGTCAGATAATTCCTTGCCTCAGATAAAGAAGCCCGCACTTTATCAAAAACCAAATATAAAGTCGAGTTCAGAACATCTTGCCCGGCAAGCCGGGCAGTGGACAGTAGGTAGTGGGCAGTTTGCTCATGCGCCGCAGACTGTAGCACAGACATTCCTGTCTGTGCCTGCCTGTTTAGAAACTGCCCACTGCACACTAACCACTGCCCGAAGGGCTTGGGTAGGGCTGGTTTCTCCGCAAACCGCCGAAAGTATATTAACTGCGGCGCGCTACGGAGAGCGTCGCCCTACCATTCCACGGCTGCTTAGAAGGCAGGGCTGGTTTCTCCGCAAACCGCCGTGGTTGATGGGCAAGTCAGACTGGTCAAACAAATTCCGAGTCCGGAGTCCGGAGTCCGAGGTCAAAAAGCGATCGGGCGTCAGATATCGCCTGCGGTCCCAGCCACCGTGATTCGCAGCAAGCAAGCGTGTGCAAACAGCTGAGGGTGTCGGCGTAAGGAGGGGGTGATGCGGGGATGTCAGCAGCACCCTGCCTTACAGCACACCCACACTACAACCACGCAAGCCCATCATGCAACCAAACCCGAGCAGGCGCTCGGGGCTCCCAGGGCTCAGCATGTGGGCACAGACAGGAATGTCTGTGCTACAGTCTGCGGCGGTTTCTGAGAAACACGCCCTACCCTGCGGCGGTTTCTGAGAAACACGCCCTACCCTGCGCCGCATGAGAAAACTGCCTACTGCCCACTGATCACTAACCACTGCCCGGCGTGCCGGGCTCTGCCCACTGCCCACTGGTCCGGCAAGGCACCCGGGGATCCATTGCGTAATCAAACGGGTTTCTGCTCTCCTGCCGAAAAGAAAACCTGCCCTGTCTGAGAATCGATTATACTGAAAGATTCCGCCTGTCTGAGAGGATCGCTCTTGAATGAAAGCCTGCCGCTATAGTCGCTTTGCAGATTCCTTATAATCTCTTCATCTTCAGTGCGCAACCGTTCCAGAACGGCAGGATGGATGCAGATTTGAATATCGATCACCTTTTTCTCTGCATTCAGAAGGTTTATCAGAGAAGCAAGCCGCCTCTGGATATCAACACTGAGTTGCAGTGAAGACTTTATCAGGCCCTTGCCGTTGCAATACGGACAAGTCTGGTGCATCAGGGAAAGCAGACTTTCTTCAGTTCTCTGACGCGTCATTTCAAGCAATCCCAGCTCAGAAATCGGCATCACATTCGTTCTCGCCTTGTCGCGCCGGAGCACATTCTTCAAAGCCTTGTAAACCTGCTGCTGGTGCTTGCGCGATTTCATGTCGATCAGATCAAGTACAACAAGTCCACCTATGTTTCTAAGCCTCAGCTGACGTGCCACCTCTTCCACTGCCTCGAGATTAACCTCAAGTATGGCTTCTTCCTGTGAACCCTTTCCCTTATGCCGTCCTGTATTTACATCGATGGCAATCAAGGCTTCTGTTTCATCGATTATCAGATAGCCCCCTGATTTCATGGTTATTTTACGCCTGAAGGCTTCTTCTATCTGTTTTTCTACTCCATAATGATCAAATATCGGGTAGTGCCCGTCATAAAACTGAACGAGATTTCTCGCATGCCGGGAAATTTTTGCCGCCTCTGTGCGAACCCTCTCATATATTTCTGCCGAATCAATCATGATGCGATCCACATCCTCGGTAACCCAATCGCGCACTATGCGCATTACAAGATCAGGTTCCTCATAAACACAACATGGCGCTGCCTGCTCAGCAATCGCCTTTTTCATATCATTGTAGCTGCTGAGAAGTACACGCAAATCTCTTATAAATGCATTCTTTGATGCACCTGCTCCAGCAGTTCGCACAATAAGACCGCAGTCGTCGGGTATAAGCTTCAGTGCTTGCATTCTATCGAGAATTTTCTTGAGCCGCTGTCTTTCCTGAGAATCTCCGATTTTCTTTGAAACACCTCGCAGCGTTCCTCCCGGCAGCAAAACAAGATATCTGCCGGGAATTGACAGGCTTGCTGTTACACGAGGACCTTTCGTTCCTATCGGTCCTTTTGACACCTGAACAGTTACAATACTTCCGGGAGGATACAGTTTTGCAATTTCCTCGTTTGACAGTCGTTTTGAGCGAGATTTGCGCTGTCTCCCACTGCGACCCCTGTTGTTGCCACTGTCATTATCGGCATGAGGAGCATCATCATCCAGCATGGATTCATCATCAGGATTCATATCCCAATAGTGTAAAAAAGCATTTTTCTTCATTCCGATGTTTACAAATGCCGCCTGTAAATCGTTCTCCAGGTTTTGAATCCAGCCCTTGAAGATCGATCCTATGATTCTTTCCTCTGTCGGGTGCTCTACCTGAAACTCTTCCAAACGACCGTTTTCCAGAATGGCAACACGTGTTTCCAGTTGCTCTGCATTCACTATTATTTCCCTGTTCAGATATTTCTCCGAGCGGGTTATCCATTTAAATTTAAAGAATTTTTTCAGCATTCCCTATTTGCCTTTCTTAAACTGTGTCTCGATTTTCCCATTTGTTGATTTATTTCCATATATAGCCACGCTCTGCACGAGACCAAGCAGAGCCATTGTAGATATAGTAAAAGAGCCTCCATAACTGATAAGCGGCAGAGGTATGCCTGTTATAGGCATTTTTCCGATTGTCATTGCAAGATTCACAAAAACATGCGTGAAAAGCTGTACAGCCACACCAACGCATATAAGCTGCCCGGTGTAATCGCGGCATAAAAATCCTGTAACACAAATCCCTGCGAGTAAAACACCATAAAGTGTAATCAGAAAAAGACTTCCTGCAAAGCCCGTCTCCTCAGCAATAACAGAATAAATAAAATCAGTAGAAGAAACTGCACGCGGCAAAAACCCCAATATATTTTGTGTACCGTTCAGATACCCTTTGCCCCACATGCCGCCGGAACCTACTGCAATTTCCGATTGATGCTTATTCCAACCTGCGCCGAGAGGATCACGATCGGGATAAACAAAAACTTCTATCCTTTTTTTCCAATGTGGAAAAACAATCCTGTTAACGATTTTCTCCACCTTCTCTCTTGAATGTTCCGGTATCTTCTCAGGCAATATCGGCAAAGAAATAAGAACTCCTGTTGCCAGTATACCTGCCATACAAAGCACCATAAGTGTCCTGCGGGCACATCCCGCAACGAACACTATAGTAATAACTGTCGGTATTAAAACGAAGGCAGTGCCCAGATCGGGTTGCACTGCTACAAGCACTGTCGGCAATGCCGCAACAGCAAGTGCGCTGAAAAGCCTGCCGTAATCATTCGTAAGTGTACTTCGTGCAAGGAAAAAAACAATCATCAGCACTACAGCAAATTTTGCAAATTCGGACGGCTGCAAGCCAAACAGCCAACGTTTGGCACCCAGTTTTTCCACACCGATAAAAAGTACTGCCACGAGTGCCGCCATTGCAAACAAATAAAAAACCCAGGCGTAGTCTGTCCACTTCCTGTAATCGATACTGGCTACTGCAAAATGTACTATAAGACCAAGAGGTATCCACCATTTTATAACCAGCATGTATTGATACCTTACGCTGTCTGTTCTTATGGCGTTAGCACTGCGGACAAAAAACACGCCTATAACTAGCAATATAAGCATGCTTGCCAGCACGGGCCAATTCAGGGAAGGCAATCTGGCGGCGGATGCTATATCTTTATACCTGCCGGCAAAAGTCGGAAAACGCTTTTTCATTCTTCCGCCTCCTCAAACGATTGGGCGTCATCCCATGTTTCTCCCATCTCTTCAACAGCTGATCCGGGAACCTGCTCTTCAACAGCTTCATGATCTTCTTCATCATGATGGTAATCTTCGATATAAATCTCACCGCTCTCAACAGCTTCAGCAATTTCTTCCGCAAACAATTCTTTATATATCTTTCTGAGAATTGCTGCGGCAGTCTGGCCGCCTGCATCGGAATCTTCAGCAACCACAGTAACAGTATATGCAGGATTTTCGAATGGGGCAAAAGATATCATCCAAGCCAATTTTTTGCGCTCTCCGCCTTCGTAATATTCTGCCGTTCCTGTTTTGGCGCCCGCAGAAACACCGGGTATCTTTGAGCGCCTCGCCGTACCATAAGGCTTAACCACAGCATCGTACATTCCACCCTTCACAACAGCAAGATCATGATTGCTCCAGTCCATGACATCACTTATTACAAGTTCATCCCTGATGCCCATTCCATCTCCAGCATCACGTATCAGGCGCGGCTTTATAACTTTATCATCCAGCGCTATTGCCGCTGCCCTTATGGCTACCTGCACCGGAGATGCTGTTATAAAACCCTGCCCCATTGCCACGTTTGCCGTATCTCCGGCACGCCAGGAATCCTTGTGCCGGGCTTTTTTCCATTTTGTCGATCCCAACAAACCTGAAGAGGCAGGAATTCCAATCTGTGGTGCCCTGCCGAAACCAAGCTGCAAAGCATCCTCATAAATCGCAGGTTCATAGCCCATTCGCTGCGCTATTTCTATAAAATACGGATTGCAGGACGCCGCTATGGCTCTTCGCATTTCGAGTTGACCATGACCATAGCGTTGTGCGCATCTGAATGTACGACCTCCAATTTTTATAAATCCTGTACAGTTATAGTGCTCATGCTCATTTATAACTTTTTCACGAAGGGCACCAAGTGCTACCACAGGCTTGAAAACACTTCCCGGCATATAAACTCCGTTTAGAGCGCGGTTGTAAAGGGGTTTGTTTGGATTTCTCAGAAGAGATTTCCATTTTTCGGGAGACAAGCGCGGCACAAAATCGCCCAGGTCAAATCGTGGTGAGCTGGCAATTGCAAGGATATCCCCGTTGGTGCAGTCTATAACTACAGCTGCACCGCGATTTTGGCCCAATGCCTCTTCTGCCACCCTCTGCAGATGAGCATCGAGCGTTAAAATAACATCAGAACCGGGCACGGGGGGTTTGCCAGGAATAATTTCGTGCTTATAACCGACAGCATTTACCCTTATGAGATGTCCGCCTCCACGCCCTGCCAATTGTGAATCACACGCTAATTCAATGCCCTCACGCCCTGCCATATCAGGCAGATTATAGTAGTAGTCCTTATCGCTTGATGGCTCCTCACCCTCTTCCTGCACTTCCCGCGGCAAACCGCTTCCGACGTAGCCGATTATATGAGAAGCAAGATCTCCCATCGGGTAAGAGCGTTTTGCCTGTACATAAATATCAGTACCTGGAAGAGGACCAGGATATTCTGCCAAACGTGCCAATTGGATATCATCCAAACCTTCAAAAGCAAAAAGCGGAATCGGGCGCCTTCGCTGTATATGCGCCCAAATTCCATCCCTGTCAATATCACGCTCTTTACCTGTGATTACCGAAATATTATCAAGTATCGTATCAACGTGGTTGATCGTATTGGACCACGCACCGCGCTGGCGCAATTCCTCGATGTAAATAGCGACACTGTAAGACGGCTTGTTGTCGGCAAGTACTGCGCCATTTCTATCTAAAATTTTTCCTCTCGGTGCAGGCTGGCGAACACGCCTGAAACTGTAGTCATCCTGAGCATCAGAATAAAGAGTTGAGTGTTTCACCTGTATCTTATACAAACAGCCGGTGAGATATGCCAGACCCAGCATCATCACACCCAGAACAACTGCCATACGCAACCGTCCCTTATCAGATTGAATTCCAGCCGAATGCGTTGTCATTGTCCTCAAACCCCACGTTGGATGCCATATAATCCAAACGTCTTGTAAAACTTGCCACAATACCTGTTGCAACAAATGCAGCCACAACGGTAATAATGGTACGGATAAAAATAAAATGTATCGTGACCCTTGCGTATTGCCCTGCTCCCAGCAACACTCCATATTGCAAAAAGTCATTTAATATAGCCCCTGCCATAGCAGCCACCATGCACGTTAAAGTGCTGTCCGGCATCTGGCGGCGGAGTACAAGGCGGCAGAATATCGTAAATATTGAAAAAGCCAGAAGGGAGACACTCCACGGCATGCGTCCCAGACCATCATGAACTATCCCGCACCATACGGTGGCAATAATAGCATAACTCAACTCGCGCCGCATGGAGTAATATGCCACAACGCCGAGTAAAAACGGCAGTTTAACATTTCCAACAGGAATCGGCGGCAATACTTCCTGAAAGGCTGCCGCAAGGGAAACAGCTATAAACATTACAAGCAGGGATGTTCGAATGAGTCGTTTCACCTGACGTCTACTCCTGTTGACTTCATTTTGTCAGTCATTGCCCGGGCACTTAACGTAGGTGACAGTACAAACACGCTCTTTAATGAAGCAAAATCTGTATATGGAGCCACTCTTCCACGTTGATAGAGGCGCGATGAATCCTGTGCGAACTCTACAACCTCACCCACTGGAATACCGGACGGATAAAGTCCTCCCAAACCGCTCGTAACTACTTTAAAACCTTTTTTTACCTCCAATTCTTTATCGAGATAAGAAAGACTCATCGGCTCAACAACGTGCAGAAACTCAAGACTCCCACCGCTTTTCTGCACCCCCATTCCCGTTAGAATTCCACGTGCGCCTGCCTCTGTTCCCTCAATGAGGCATGATACGCGACTATTTGCATCAGTCAGAAGAAGAACATCAGCAGTACCTGATGTTCTTTCCACGATGCGCCCGACTAGCCCTTCAGTGCTGACGACTGCCGCTCCGAGCTCCACGCCATCATCTTGCCCCTTGTCAATGCGCACAATATTCCACCAACCTGAAATTTCACCGCGCGATATAATTTCAGCACATATAAGCAAACTTTCTTTTTGTTTCAGTTGCAGGTTTTTACGCAATTCAGAGTTTTCAGTCAATGTTTTTTGGAGAAGAACTTCCGAGGCACGTAATTTTTCCACCTCTTTTCTCAATTGCGAGTTTTCCAGACGCACCGAGGCAGCATCCCCTATTGCAGCTGCTGTATTATGATATAAATTTCGTACAGCCAGGAAAAATCTGGCGTATGGGGCATTGGTATCGCGAACTGCAGAGGCAATGCTGTTTCTAAACACCCCCGACAGCCACAATACAACAAGGACGGCAATAAGCAATGCCGTTCCCATAACCAGTAACCTTTTTATTTTCACTCGTAAACTTCAAATATATTGGCGAAAAACACAAATGCAACCACATATAACTTGCGGAAGTTTCGCGTGAAAATTTGATGTAGGCGTGCTAATCAGCACAAAAAATATTAGCGTCCCCGAGAACCGCGCATGGAAAACTCTTCCAGCCAACCGAGCTCATCAAGCACAATCCCCGTCCCTTCTGCAACGGATGAAAGAGGATCATCTGCCATATGAACAGGAAGCCCCGTAGTATCAGCTATCAGGCGATCCATGCCGGTCAGAAGCGAGCCTCCTCCGGCAAGCACCATACCTCGATCAACCAGATCTGCAGATAACTCCGGAGGGCACTTCTCGAGACAGATACGCACGGAATCCACTATCTGTGAAACGGGTTCCTGCAAAGCTTCCCGTATTTCGTCAGATCCTATATTCAGTGTCTTGGGCAGGCCCGCAACGAGGTCGCGCCCCTTGACTTCCATAACAACCTCTTCTGGTAAAGGATAGGCCGAACCTATTTTGATTTTTAATTCCTCGGCAGTTCTTTCGCCAATCATCAAATTGTACACGCGCCGCATATATTG
>JAAZFF010000112.1 GCA_012511845.1 Lentisphaerota bacterium | reverse complement strand
GTGCACCATCTCCGAAACGAGCACCTTCACCGGGTTCAAATTTATCGATTTTCTCGATAAAACGCTTATCCTTATTTACCCAGTTTACTCTCACGCGATCGCCAACGGCAAGTTTATCCAGCTTTTTGCAAACTTCCTTTGCAGCATCTGCCTTGTCACCTTCCTTATCTTCAGCAACTTTGCGTACAGTAAAGACCATCTCGCGGCGCGGGTTTTTAACAGTTACCTTATTTCCTTTTTTAGAGTCAATAGTTCCAACAAATACGCCCTGATCCGCTTCTTCACGCTGGCGCTGTGCTCCCGGAGCACGGCGTTCCTGACCCTCACCTCTTTGGCCGCGGCGCATCTGCTGACCTTCTGCCGGTCGGCGACGCTCCTGACCTTCGCCCCTTTGTCCGCCGCGGCGCATCTGCTGGCCTTCGCCCCTTTGCATTCTTCCGCGCCTCATTTCGGCACGTTCTCCAGTAGCCGGCTTATCAGCCTTGGCAGCATCTGCCTCTGCAAACGACATGCTCATGAACATGCATGATGCAAAAAGCGTCAATGCTAATTTTGCTGTTATTTTGTGCATTTTCAAACTCCTTGTATAGGTTGTTGTGTATGTAAAATTTTTGCCGAATACGAAACAAATACGTACCGGTATATTTCAAACGTAAACCCTCTGCAGTTTATTGTAATAAAAATACGGAAACACCAGCTATCAGAAAAATCAGCGTGGAGTTAAAATTTCTGCTCCATTTTTTGTTATCGCAATCATATGTTCAAAATGTGCAGAAAACTTGCCGTCCGAAGTTACAACAGTCCATCCATCCGGCATCATTCTAATCCTGCGTGTCCCCAGATTAAACATGGGCTCGATGCAGAACACCATGCCCTCCCTTAAAAGCGCACCTTTCGTACGCGTTCTATAATTTGGCACCTGCGGCTCTTCATGCATGCTGCGCCCGCATCCGTGTCCCACAAACTCGCGGACAACAGATAGATTGTTATCAATTGCCACCTTTTCGACGGCGCGTGACACATCTCCCACATGATTTCCCGGTTTTGCAGCCTTTATGCCTGCCATGAGTGCCTTTTCCGTATTTTCAAGCAACGCCAGTACCTTTGGATCAGTAACGTTCACAGCCACCGTTTTGGCATTGTCTCCAACAAATCCATTGTACCATACACCGACATCCACGCTTACAACATCTCCGTCTTTAACCTTCCTGCCATCAGGAATACCATGAATTATCGTGTCATTTATAGAAATACATGTTTGTGCCGGATATCCCATATAGTTTAAAAACGCACTTTTTACACCGATGCTGTCCATGACACCCAAGGCGAGATCGTCCAGCTCTTTTGTTGTTATGCCGGGTACTACGGCGTCGCAGACAATGCGCAACACCTCTGCCGCCCTGGCACCAGCCTGACGCATAATTTCTATTTCTTCTTCTGTTTTTATAATTATATCGTTCATTATATCAATTTATATTTCGCTTTCAACGCCGTGTCATTGTACTCTTTTACCCTTTTAATTCAAATAGAAACATGACAACTGCCCGTCAGGCACTGGTTTAGTGGGTAGAGCTTGGGGGGGCGCATAATCGTTCTCGTTAACGTTCACGTACTCGTACACGATTTCACCACTTTCATGGTCGTGTACGGGAAACGCGTACCGCTCCGCTGTGAACGTGTACGAGGGGCTCGGCAAGCCGAAACCGCAGGAAATATTTAACCACGAACCACACGAAACTTCACGAAAGGCTCGGCTGCCACTTTACTGCTGCAAATTTTTCACCCAGAGAAAACTGCACACTGCCCACTGTCCACTGCCCGCCACGGCCAGCCGTGCCATGATTTACATTGCCAAAAAACTTGTTAAAGGCTAAAGTTTCTGCTTTTCACGCCATTTAACCATCTGTACATTACAAAATTAAACTATGGAATTCAGTCAACTGGGCTTTTCTGATTGGGCAACTCTTATGTTCAGTGCTTTTTTGCAGGGAATGTCAAAAGGAGGAATTCCCGGTCTAGGCATACTTGCTGTTCCTTTTGTTGCCATGGTAATACCCGGCAAGGCTTCCACCGGTCTCGTACTGCCGATGCTCGTTGTGGGCGACATGTTTGCACTTCTCATTTGGCGCAAGTCGGTAAGTGTGCCCGACCTTCTTCGCGCACTTCCCTGGGCATTACTGGGCGTACTGGCAGGTTGGCGATTGCTTGGCAAAATACCTGACGCTTATATGAGTCAGGTAATTGCAACTACCGTTCTGCTGATATTGGTGATACAGGTATGGAGAAAGTTTCTCAGCAGCTCAAAAGAGAATACAGAGGGCAGAAACTCCATAGGCAAACATATTTTCCCAGCATTTATGGGTTCTCTTGGCGGTATAACGACAATGCTCGCAAATGCTGCCGGTCCGGTAATAGGTGTTTATCTGCTAAGTCTGCGACTTGATAAAGCCAGATTTCTGGGTACAAGTGCCTGGTTCTTTTTCATCGTCAACTGGATTAAGGTACCCTTTATGGTTGAGCAAAATATGATAACACGCGAAAGTCTGAGCACCAATCTCGTTATGGTGCCAGCACTCCTGTGCGGAGTCGGAATGGGGGTTCTGATAGCGCGCCGTATGAAACAGCGTACTTTCGAAATAGCTGTTATCGTGCTCGCTTCAGCAGCATGTCTGAAGCTGTTTTTCTCCTAACGGCGCAGAGGTTCGCTTAACAGCTTCAGTTCTTCCTGCGTAAGATCACGCCACATTCCCGGGAGCAAGTCATCCGGCAGACGAAGTCCGTTAACAGCAATTCGCGTGAGATTAACAACTTCAAGCCCGGCAATATTGCACATTTTCCGAATTTGCCTGTTGCGTCCCTCATTTAAAATAAATCTGAGCAGGTTGCGCTGTTCCCCGCTGTAATCTTTTGGAAGGCGTTTGATATGCTCTACTATTGCAGGATTTATCTCATAGTTGTCTATAACCATCGGAGAATTTAAAAGCCGCGATATTGACTTTTTAAAAACACCGCGTGTCTCTACGACATACTCTTTTTCATGGCCGTAGCGTGGATGTGTCAGACGATTGACAAGTTCTCCGTTGTTTGAAAGCAGAAGCAACCCGCCTGAATCTTTGTCAAGTCTGCCCACCGTTACCAGACGTTCCCGGATACTGCGCAGGCATGAGAATACTGTTTTGCCGTGTCTGGAGTCTGATGAGCATATCAGTCCTACAGGTTTATTGAGCATTATGGTGCGTGTAGCTATACCTTTAGCCGGCAGAGTATAGACCCTGCCACCGACGGTTATAGCTGCTGAGTACGGATCCGCAACACGAAAACCGGGCTCCAGAATAGTCTGTCCATTTACGGCTACATTGCCGGAACGTATAATTTCGGCACTGCGGCGCCGAGATGCGATGCCGAGATAGGCTAACAGCGTCTGAAGGCGCGGATTATCGAGTTGTACAGTTGAATCAGACATTTTCAGGGACTGCTTCGAACATTATATCAAGGATCTGATTAGTATAAGTATCATAAAAAGGAGCAACAGGATTGCTACAACCTGCTGCTCTTTTGTTGCCAGAAACGAATTCAGCTTCAGCGCACGCCACGCAAAGCGCAGGGCATTCGCCAAAGTTTTCATTATTCCAGCTCTTCCGACTCAAAAAGGTTTGACCCCATATCGCTCAGGGCATCACCTATTTCCCTGTTCATTTTTATTATATCTGAAAGGTTCAGCTGGGCACGTTCAAGCTTCTCGTACCTGCTCACCCGCGCCTCCTCTGTTGCCTGCTTGAATTCTCTCAACTCTTCAAGCTCGGCATTGGCAACTGCAAGAAGACTTTGTGCCCGCAGCAAGTTCTGACGGGTCCTCACGAGCAACATTGAAAGTTCTTCGGGAGTTGCATCGAAGTCATCAATTTCCATACCGTCCGGGATAGGCACGGCAACCAGATTTCCACACTGCGTACATGTTACAGTAAGCCCTGCCCCTCTGGGATCTATCGAAAGACCCTTTCCACAGGTAGGGCATTCAAAAGTAATATCGGTCGGAGGAACTTCCTCCTCATCCAACTCTACGCTGGCTGGAATTCGCTCTCCGTCGAACTCGTAGTCCGCCGGAGTCTCATCCTCGGCAAATTCTCCAGCCATATCTTCTATAGCGGGGTCGGCTCCTAACTCATCATTAGCGGCAAAATCATTTTTTTCTTTTTCCATGAGCTGTCTCCTTTTTTTGCTGCCGGGAAGGCATTGGATTTACCGGGTGAATCCTTCAATCCGCCCTTGCGGGCAGACTTAAGTTCAAACTTTCTGAACGCGTCCCTGCTTCAGGCAGGCGGCGCAAGTGCGAACCCTGCGACGTGTACCGTCGACGACAGCACGCACTAAACGTATATTGGGTAGAAAACGGCGTTTTGTTACACCTGTTGTGTGCAGACCGATACCGCCTTTATATTTTGGCAGACCCCGCCTTGTGATTTTATTTCCAGCTGACGGACCCTTGCCACATATTTCACAAACTCTAGACATCTTGATACTCCTTGAAAAGACACGCTATCTTACGATATCCAGATGTGTTTTTCAAGACGTATTTTTTCTTTTTTAAAAAATATTGAGTAAACTCCTTTTATATGATATAAGGAGGGCATGAAGATTATACCAGCAATTGATTTAAAAGGCGGACTTTGCGTCCGGCTGAAACAGGGCCGGGCTGACGATGAGACGGTTTATTCCTCAGATCCTGTGGAAACTGCATTAAGGTGGCAGGACCTGGGGGCTGAGTACTTGCATGTCGTGGATCTTGACGGCGCATTCAAGGGCGAACCCGTTCATACGGACGTCATCGCCAGCATAGCGGCAGCGCTTCGAATTCCGATAGAGGTAGGCGGCGGGCTGAGAACGGATAAACACGTTGAAGAGCTTCTCAATGCCGGAGCAGCACGGGCAATACTTGGAACGAGAGCTGCCGAAGGTGCCGATTCAATAGAGGAGTTAATCAAAAGATATGGAGACGCCATTGCTGTCGGCATAGATGCAAGCGATGGGTTTGTTCAAGTCAGGGGCTGGGTGGAAACTACAACGGTAAGGGCTACTGACTTGGCTAAAGATTTGGCTGAAAAAGGATTGCTCACCATAATATATACAGATACTTCTACCGACGGCATGCTCGTTGGTCCCAACTTGGAGGCAGTTGCAGAAATGGCTGCTTCTATACCGGATATAGATGTGATAGCATCCGGTGGAGTTAAAGCCCCTTCAGACGTTACGGACTTAAAAGAGTTGAACTGCCCGAATATTATCGGCGTGATAATTGGAAAAGCTCTTTATGAAAACCCCAGGTCACTGCCGGAATATCTGGACGCTGCAGGAGGAACTACGGTTTGACCAAAACCGGTCAACGAGCGACAGAGCCTTCATGCAGGTGGCGCACAGCAAAATACAACACAGAGCAGGCGGATAAATTAGTCCGGGCTCTCAATATTGATATAACCCTCGCACACTGCCTCCTGACGAGGGGAATTGAGACTGTTGAGGATGCCGATGATTTCCTCTCACCGAAGCTTTCCCAATGTGTAATGCCTGACAAAATGCCGGGCGTTACAGCGGCAACCGAGGCTATTTGCAGCCATATCGCAAGGAAGAATAAAGTTGTTGTTTTCGGAGATTTTGATGCGGACGGCATGACGGCTGCATCCATACTTGCACTGGCAATACAAGCAGTTGGAGGCTCTGCCGACATTTTCATTCCTGACAGGATATCAGAAGGATACGGCTTTACAACGAATGCCCTGTCCCGCTGCCTTGAACTCCATCCGGCAACAAAGATTATTGTAACAGTAGACTGCGGAATATCTCAATCGGATGCCTGCAAAGAGGCTGTTTCGCGCGATGTTGATGTCGTTATCACAGACCATCATAAAATTACAGGACCTCTCCCGGCTGAAGCTTCTGCAATTGTAAATCCGGAGTTGGAAGGCACTCCGGCAAACTTGCGTCATCTATGTGGCGCCGGTGTAGCGTTTAAACTTGCACACCAGATTGCGCGCAGGGCCGAATTGGATAAAGAAAAGTTCAGAGCTCTGGCAAACTGTTTATTACCTTTGGCAGCCATTGGCACTGTAGCAGATCTTGTACCTCTGATTGGGGAAAACCGGATAATAGTTTCGAAAGGGCTTTCTATAATCAACAACCCGAACAGAGATACAAATATAGGAATCAATGAGCTTAAAAGAACAGCCAAAGTAAATAATGCCACTTCAGAGAACATTGGATTTGCCCTGGCAGCCAGAATCAATGCTGCCGGTCGGGTAGGTAATCCCGACACTGCTGTAACATTGCTGAATACCAAATGCGAACGCAATGCAGTTCGCTTGGCACAACAACTTGAAAAAGATAACACCAACAGGCAGAAAGAAGAATTGGATGCTGTTGAAGAAGCACAGTCAAAGGCTGCCTCATTGCTTGCCAAACGCCCGGGATCGATTGTTATCTTTAATTCAAACTGGCATCCGGGAGTTATAGGCCTTGTTGCTTCACGCCTTGTTTCAAGACACCGTGTACCAACTGTAGTTATTACAAACGGTGAAGACGGTTTCTGTCGCGGTTCAGCACGTTGCCCGGAACACGAAAATCTTGATCTTATGCCCCTTCTTGCCAGCTGTTCCCATCTTCTTGCGAGACATGGCGGACATCGTGTTGCTGCCGGTCTGACAATTGCAGAAGAGAACATCTGCAAATTTTGCAATGAGTTCGGAGAAGTTTGTGCGAAGGCAACAGAGGGTCTTGATTTAAGACCTGAACTCACAATCGATGCCTGGATCGATCACAGCAGTCTCAACGAAGCTACAGCAAAGACCCTTCAGCGTCTGGAGCCATGCGGAATGAAGAATCCATCTCCGAAACTGGGCGTCTGCAATTTAACATTGAGCAAAGAACCGTCAAGTTTCGGAAAAAACAGGCAAGATAACTGGAGGTTGAGCTTCAAAGAAACGAGTCTCAACGGAATACTTTTCGGAAAAAAGGATTTGCCCTTTGAAGAAGGCGACAAGCTTGACATTATTTTTGCATTTTCACGCGATTTGAGGGGAAATCTTCAGATGAGCATACGCGATTTTGCGTCGGCTCAAACGTAATGGCGTATGGTGTGCTTTTGGGATTTATGACAGCACAGTGGCTGCTGTTATTATTTTTTCTTCTTGAAATAGCGAACGTAGTCGATCTTGTATTCCATCGGGAAAACTGTTTTATCTGAAATATCGTTGTCCCAACCGCCAAGTGCCAGATTAAGTATCAGGAAATGAGGTTTGCGAAAAGGGTTCTGCCCGTCAGGCCAGTCACTCTGGGAAACATCCAGATGCCCATACTGACGTCCATCGTAATAGATGAAAATATCATTTTCATCCCAGTCAATTGTATAGACATGAAAACCGTTCCAGGGAGCATCTTTCTCGCTCAGGGTTATTTCACCACCACCCATTCCGGCATGAGGAGCTCCTTGTCTGACGGGCTCTTTGGAGGTGTGGAAAAAGGAATATACTGTATTCCACCGTCTGCACCACATTTCCATTATATCGATCTCGCCGGATGCTGGCCATTTCCAGTAGGATTCGCCGGACTCATGGATTGATTGCCCGAGCGTCCATATCGCAGGCCATGCCCCGCTTGATGACGGTACCTGCG
>JAAZFF010000111.1 GCA_012511845.1 Lentisphaerota bacterium | reverse complement strand
CTGACAAATAGATAACAGGAATCCAGTCAATTTTGCGCCTGATTCCTAGGACGGCTACTGCAAGCAGTACGAGAAGTACAGATATAAGCGTGCCCTGAGCTCCTGAAAAAGAGACTCTGTATGACATTAGCCGTGCGTCTACTGCCTTTGGTCTGCCACGGTTGTCAGTTGCTTCTTCAAAACTTACTTCATCACCTTCTACGGGACGTCTCGTACCACGTGGAAAATCATTGATATGAACAAATGCCTGACGTTCATCTGCCCCCGAATCTATAAACCCATATCCCTTAGCATCATTCCAATCAACAATCGTGCCTGTTTTCCGCATTAGACTGCTCCTCCTTAAACAAATACAATACTTTTTATTCTAGCTTTTTTAAAAAGAATAAGCAATATATTTACCGGAATGACGATTTGGCAAATCGTAATTTATTGATTATATCAGATGTTTAATACATAATTGCACAAATTCTCAGGAGAAAAGATAGATTATGGAAAATGTGATAGATACTTTGAGAGCTCGTGGACTCTTTGATAACTGGACGAACCCGGAACTTTACGAAACTCTGAAAAAACCTGCAACGCTATATGCAGGCTTCGATCCCTCAGCAGATAGTCTGCAAGCCGGCAACTTCGTGGCAATAATGACACTCTGCCACTACCAGAGAGCCGGACATAATGTGATTGCCCTCGTCGGTGGCGCTACGGGGCTAATCGGCGACCCATCCGGAAAAACATCGGAACGGGAATACCAGAGTGAGGAAACTATCGCAAAAAATGTAGAGGGCATAAAAGAAAACCTTTCACGTTTTTTAGATTTCGGAGAAGGAAAAGGTCAGGCACGACTCGTTAACAATCTTGACTGGCATAAAAACTTCACTTTCCTTACATATCTGCGCGACGTGGGAAGATATTTCCGGATGGGAACTATGCTCAACAAGGAAAGCGTAAGGCAGCGCATCGCTTCTGATAGCGGGATGAGTTTCACAGAGTTTTGTTATCAGACCCTCCAGGGATACGATTTTCTGCACCTGTACGACACCTATGGCTGCAGGCTCCAGATAGGGGGTTCGGACCAGTGGGGCAACATCACTGCCGGCACAGACCTTATACACCGTCAGCGAAGTACGGAAGCGTATGGCATGACAATACCGCTTATAACAGACAGCCAGGGGCACAAGTTCGGAAAGTCTGAAGGAAATGCCATGTATCTCGATAAAAACAAGACTTCCTGTTATGACTTTTATCAATTTTTTGTACGTTCCGAAGATGCCGATGTTATCCGCTATCTGAAGGCGTTTACATTTTTGCCACTCGATGAAATTACGCAGCTTGAAGAACAGGTTGAGAATGCGCCTGAGAAACGTGAAGCTCAAACAGCCCTTGCTGACGATGTAGTGCGCCGTGTACATGGAGAAGAAGGACTCAGACAGGCGCAGCAGGCTACAAAGGTGCTTTTCGGAGGTACTCTGGAAGGTATGTTGGCTGCAGACTTGATGGCAGTTTTTGCAGACGTTCCATCAAGCGAACTCCCTGTAACAGAAGTAGTCGGTTCACACGCTACAAGAGTTGCTGCCGCATCCGGTCTTTGTAAAAGCTCCGGTGAAGCTCGTCGCCTTGCCGATGGTGGAGGGCTTTATATAAATAATGAACGCGTAGGCTCATCCGACATAATTGCGGCCGGGCAGATAATTGATGATCAGCTTCTGCTGCTGCGCTCAGGACGCAAAAACTACCATCTCGTAAAGCTGTTGAAATAAATTTCAGTAAAATGGAAATCCAGGACTTCAGACTGTAGCGCGGACATTCGAGCCCGGCAGACCGGGCAAAGGTAGGGCGAGTTTCTCCGCAAACCGCCGTTGCTGCCTGGGATCCCTGAGCGCCTGCTCGGGATTGCTTGCGTGGATGCAGTGTGCTGTGGGGCTTGCGTGATGGGTATGTGGCGATGCCACATTGCGCTGGTTGCGGACGCCTCTACACTGCGTTGGATGTGCGCACGGTTATGAGCGTGTCGGCGAGACGAACGGACACGAGTCCAGTTCGCTCACCGCGCTCTACACCGT
>JAAZFF010000110.1 GCA_012511845.1 Lentisphaerota bacterium | reverse complement strand
TCGGAAATAATATAACGATCGGCGGCAGCGGCGATTTTGATTTGAACGGCACTCTTACTGCTGCGCCTTCCGGTGCCGGCTACATTCGCCTGAATACATCAGGCACAGTTTCCCTGAGCGCTGCAGCTAATGGTGCGCTCGTCGTCAATGACGCTACATTGAAGCTCATGCCGGGCGGAAAACTTTACGAAGCCAACTCTGAGGCAAGTGGAAGCATATGCTATGTAACGGTCAGCCGCCTCGGAACGCTCGATCTTAACGGGGTATCTGCCAAAAGCAACGGCATTCACGGTTCAGGAAAAATTACAAACAATTCCGAAACACCTGCTACACTAACATGTGAATGGCGACCATCCGGTAAAAACTGGCAATCGTTTAAACCCAATTTTTCCGGAAACATAGAAGGTAATATAAAACTGTATATTACCGGTAGCGGATACTACATATATAACTACACACAGGAACTAGGCGGCAACAACACTTTCAATGGTGGCGTTACAGTAGGAAACGCCAACTTTACATTGAAAATAAACAGCCCTGCTGCTCTTGGAACCGGTCCTCTGACTATAAACGGAGGCAATTTAGATAGCGAAAGCCTTGTTTTATCAACAAATAATGAGCAGATTTGGAATAACAGCTTCACCTTCAAGGGAAGCGGCAGTCTTAACATGGGCGCCGGTTCAGTAACGCTCGGAACAGAAAATCCAACCGTGACTGTAGCGAAAAACAACCTTGTTGTGGAAGGTCCGATAGGTGAAGAAGAATCCGGAAGCGGGTTCACTAAAGCCGGTGCGGGCAAGCTCATTCTCGAATCTGCAGATAGCACATACACCGGTAACACCATAGTAAATGAAGGTGCGCTAGAAGTGAACGGCGTTCTCGGTTCAGGTGATATTTTTGTAAAAGATGGCGGAAAACTCATTCTCAATGCCAACGAGACAATAAACGACAGGGCCACTTTGAGTATCGAAGAGAACGGAGTTGCGGTACTCAACAACACAGCTCCCGAACTTATCAAGGCACTTGTAATTGGCGGTGTGGAACAATTTGCCGGAGGTACATATGGAGCACCCGGAAGCGGTGCTGCTCACCAGATAGAGGACTACTTCGAAGGTAAGGGGCAGGTTTGTTTCATAGGACAAACATTTATCATGATACGATAAAATTTGCAAATATGACTGCCACAAGTCCGGTGTCTGGGTCTAATTACGATCCGGACAGGATTATCGCAACTGTTAAACTACGGTTTAAATGAAAAATCAAAGGAAATTTTAGAAAGTTTTGATTGTGTTACAGTAATTTACTTGTTATAACTTTTAATTTCTTTTTCAAAATTGGTTAATTTACTTGTTCTAATACAAGTTTATTAAAAATAGGGTTTCTTTCATGTGGAAATATAAAATGCCGGTCGAGGTCGACTTCGGATACGGTAGTCGACAACATATAACTAACCTGCCGGAACTGGCAGGACGCAGGTTGCTGGTGGCGACAGACGAACGTCTTGCTGAAACTCCAATGATAGCTGAACTGATAGAGTCGCTGTCGGCAGTTGAGGTCTTCACTGATATTGAGCCTAATCCTACTGTGGAGAGTGTTGATGCGCTGGCAGATCGTCTGCGCAGCACCAAAGCTGAAGCGCTGGTAGCGATTGGGGGAGGTAGCGTTCTGGATTGTGCAAAGGCGGCAGCAGTGCTTGCTCTCGATTCTGCTGATTCGATCCGTCATTTTCACAGCGGCGGCGCAGCCCTGCCTTCGACTCGACTGCCTCTGGTTGTCATTCCCACTACAGCAGGAACCGGATCGGAAGTAACTCCCTTTGCAGTACTCGATGATCGTGCACAAGGCATAAAGGCGCCTCTCGGAGGTAATGCCCTTTATCCTTCGGTAGCCCTTATCGATCCGCAACTGACTGAGTCTCTGCCATTGTCGGTAACCGCTGCAAGCGGACTTGATGCACTTTCGCACTGCATGGAGGGTTATTGGTCAATCAACCACCAGCCTCTCTGCGATTTAATGGCAATAGAAGGTGCACGAATTGTTTTTGAAAACCTCGAGCGGGCGATGCTTGAGCCCTCCGATAGCGAAGCACGCAGCAAGATGTCGTATGCGGCACTGCTTGGCGGCATGGCTTTCCAGCTTCCGAAAAACGCAATGGTCCACGCCTGTTCATTTCCCCTGAGCCAGCAGGCACATCTTTCACACGGTGCAGCTTGCGCCTTTACGCTGGAGTTTGCACTACGACTTAATGCACCGGCAACGGGCGGACGCATGGAGCGTTTTGCTGCCGGTTGCGGCTTTGAAACGATTGATGATATGGCTGCTGCAATACGTCATTTGAAACAGGTGGGTGGTCTGCCGATTACACTGCGTGATGTCGGAATCAAGGAAGACGAAGTAGATGCCTTGATTGCCGGTTG
>JAAZFF010000109.1 GCA_012511845.1 Lentisphaerota bacterium | reverse complement strand
TTTTGAGATAGGGCCAACTGGCTGACTAAAGGCGGGCATGCCGGTAGAAGGCTCTCCTTCTGCTCCCGGGATGACCCTGAATTTAACATATCGATTGTAGTCGCTGTTGGTTAGGGTATAAGTGGTCTCGTTTGCTCCAGAGATCTCCTCATATTCTCCATTTTTTTCGCTTGATCTCAGCCACTGATAACCCGTTCCACTTTCAGCATGATCATTCATATTGGAATATTGATACGAAGCAGTTAATGTATTCCCAACCTTTGCAGAGCCTGATACGGACAGGTTCGTTGCGGTTGGAAGTGCATAAAAGTCTTTATCTTTCAGGTTCAGGTAATAGGATGCAAGAGGAGTATAATCTGTAGCCGGATCTTCTGTAATCGGATTGTTACCCAGGTATAAAACCTCCAATGTGTTAAGGCCTGAAAGCCCTGCAAGACTATCGATTTGATTGCCTTGGAGGAAAAGTGTTTCAATTGCAGGCAAGGTTTCAAGAGAGGTTAAATCGATAATTTCGTTATGGCTCAGGTCAAGATGACAAAGCTCGAGCATTGCGCTGAAATCAGCTGGCAGAGTACAGATTGCGTTTTCACTTGCATCAACTTGCCAAAGCATATCCAGATTGCATAGCGGACTGATATCTGCAATATCATTACCCCTCAAATCAAGAACTGCCAGATCATACAGGTTCTGAAGCGGAGTCAGATCCGTAACCCGGTTGTTTCTTAACTCCAGTACCAAAAGGCTGTTGAAATATTCCAGGCCGTCAAGGGATTCTATGTCCAGGTCGCTTAAATCCAGTTTTTGAACAGCTTCAACGTCAGATGCATAAATGGCTTTGTCATCCGGCACATCCAATATATCACGGATGGCAGCCTCAAGGTTGGAGTCGGTAAACTCTATCACTATAGGCTGACCTGGTTCGTCCGGGATACCATATATGAAAAAATAGTCTCCTGTAAAAAGCCCCGTTTCATCTTCCACTTTAATGTAGTATCGGCCGGGTGTTAATGTTATATCATCCAATAAGGTTAAGTTTGAACTTACGATAGTATGATCGGTGTCGTATAATGTAATTCTGCAATCTGGCGAGCCCAGAGAAGCAGCCATGAAGTAGTATATATTTTCGGCTGTTACTTCGAAGGTAAAGTAATCCCGATCACCCTGATATTCCAGCGAAAAGATGTCGTAATAATCTATTCCTGGTTCAAGGTCCCAAAAGAGCAGTTCCTCTGCTCCGGTAATTGTGTTACTGATGTCATCATCCTGTTCGGGTACGGTGCATATGTTCAGATCAATGCCGGTGTGGCTGCCCTGGAGCATATCAATTAAGGTACAATCAGCTGGGTCCAGCGCGGTTATGTCGGCAGTTTTGTAAAAACCACAATTATAGTAAGCATCATTATCGGACAGGAGACAATAGTACAACATGTAATTTGTGTCGCGGATCGGATTCAGGTTATAAGGAATAGAAGTCACACCTGCAGGAATAGATAAAAATTTAAGGTCGTATTCGATCTGATTGTATTGGTTTAAGACTAATAGCAGGATTTCCAATTCATCTTCATACGGCTGATCAAGGATGATTTCCCCGGATAGACTGACATCATGAACCCGAATCGGATAATAATAATTATTCTTTGTCAGGATATAATTCTCCAGTTCCGCATCTGGATTCAGAGAGAAAAGGTAATTTCCGGAAATGGTAAATTCGGGGACAACTGTGCCGATGCCTCCATAAACAGAAACCGTGATTGTATTTTCATATTCACCCTCGGCAATCGTATAGTCTGTCTGCAACTGTGGCTGTTCCTGGTCTAAATTCCTGGTGGGCCAGGCAAATCCATCAGATGGATTGCTTAGGAGCAGATCAACGTTTACCAATACGTCGCCACTAAATTCATCATCAATGACGCCTTTTGCCTCTTGTGCGATCACATTGATTTGAATTGTTTCTGTATCAATCCGAACGTT
>JAAZFF010000108.1 GCA_012511845.1 Lentisphaerota bacterium | reverse complement strand
TCCATACAGACTGCAGATCAAGGGGTTCAAGCCTGTCGCAGGCAGCTTCATCAATCTCCTGGTTGGCAGCCACTACAATATCCCCGCTTACGGGGTCGAGTATGTCGTTAAGCGATATTCTGCCGAGCATCCTCTGGCTAAGTGAGGCAACAACTTTTTCACCTTCAAGAATCGGTTTGATTTCTATACCGTTTGCCGTATCGCAATCTTCCTCGGTAATTATAACGTCTTGTGCCACGTCAACGAGCTTCCTCGTAAGGTAGCCGGCATCTGCCGTCTTGAGAGCAGTGTCTGCCAGACCCTTGCGGGCACCGTGAGTCGAAATAAAGTACTCAAGAACAGATAGACCTTCCCTGAAGTTGGACTTGATAGGCGTTTCGATAATTTCACCGGAAGGGTTCGCCATACAACCGCGCATTCCAGCCAGCTGCCTTATCTGCAGCTTGGAGCCGCGGGACTTGGAATCGACCATCATAAAGATGGGGTTGATTTCCATTTCCGTCTTTGACTCGTCCCAGTTATTCGTTTCGAGAGCGGAATACATTACGTTAGCCACTTTTTCTGTAGCTTCCGGCCAAACGTCAACAACCTTGTTATGGCGCTCACCGTTTGTAATGAGACCAGCCCTGTGTTGTTTGCGAACTTCCTCAACAGCCTCTTGCGCCTGTTCGATGATTTCGCTCTTGTTGGTGGGAACAATCATGTCAACAAGACCTATTGAAGCACCAGCCAGCGTTGCCTGCTCAAAGCCCATGTCCTTTAGATCGTCAAGCATGCGCACCGTTACATCGTGCCCGGAAAGGAAATGGCACCACCAGATTAAGTCTCCAAGATACGACTTGTCGACTCTCCTGTTGATGAACCCGAGCGTCGGAGGCCATATTTCATTAAAGAAAACACGTCCTACCGTCGTTTCGATCACACGGCTTGTGCTGTCACCGAATTTCGTCTCACGTCCAAAGTCCGGATTAAACAATCTGACTTTTGAGTGTGTTTTGAGTGCACCATCATCAAACGCCAGGCGTACTTCATCGGCATCATTAAATAGCGGGATATGCTCTTTCGGATCCTGCTTTATATTTTGCTTGCGGCGCATGCGATTAACCTGGCTGTGCGACGTAAGGTAGTATATACCCAGGGCAATATCCTGCGTCGGGGTCATTATCGATTTCCCTGATGCAGGTGAGAATATTGAATTGCTTGCGAGCATCAACAATCTCGATTCTAATTGTGCCTCAACGGAAAGCGGCACGTGAACTGCCATCTGATCGCCGTCAAAGTCTGCGTTGAAAGCCGTACAGGTCATGGGATGCAACTGAATCGCTTCACCCTCAATCAGCACCGGCTCAAACGACTGTATTGAAAGCCTGTGGAGCGTCGGGGCACGGTTGAGCATCACTGTTTTGCCCTGCGTGACCTCTTCAAGCACGTCCCATACCTCATCTTCCTGTCTCTCAATAAGTTTCTTGGCACTGCGTACCGTATGGACAAATCCGCGCTCTTTTAGACGTCGTATTATAAAAGGTTCAAAGAGTACCAAAGCCATTTTCTTGGGCAGACCGCATTGCCAAAGCTTCAGCTCAGGTCCGCATATAATTACGGAACGTCCGGAATAGTCGACACGTTTGCCGAGGAGTTTCTAGCGGAAACGGCCTTACTTCCCCTTGAGCATATCGCTGAGAGATGTAAGCTGGCGACCACCGGCTCCTGTAACAGGGCGGCCGTGGCGACCGTTATCGAACACAGCATCAACAGCCTCCTGAAGCATCCGTTTCTCGTTCCGGATAATTACGTCGGGAGTTTTCAACTGCATAAGACTGCGCAGCCTATTATTCCGGTTTATGACACGTCTGTAAAGATCGTTCAAATCCGATGTAGCAAAACGCCCGCCTTCGAGTGGCACGAGCGGCCGCAACTCAGGCGGTATCACGGGCATAACAGTAAGAATCATGTCTTCAGGACGTGTTCCGCTTGCCCTGAAGCCTTCGCAGATCTTCATCCTGCCCATGATTTTCTTGCGGGTCTGCTTGGACCTTGTTTCACCAAGCTCTTCCTCAAGTGTATTCATGAGCTCATCAAGATCGATGCGCTCGAGAGCTTTGCGAATACCTTCCGCACCCATTAAAGCCTCAAACGAATCCCCGTTCTGCTCATAATAATCCTGATACTCAGACTCCGACAGTATCTGGTTATCTTTAAGGTCGGTATCGCCTTTGTAAGTTACAATATAGTCTTCGTAGTATATTACCCTCTCCAGATTGTTTGCAGAAATATCGAGCATATTTCCGATACGGCTGGGAGTGCATTTCAAAAACCATATATGTGATACGGGTACAGACAGCTCTATATGCCCCATCCTGTGCCGGCGAACCCGTGAAACCGTTACTTCAACACCGCAACGGTCGCATATGATACCCTTGTGTTTTATACGCTTGTATTTTCCGCACGCACATTCCCAGTCACGTGTGGGACCGAAGATCTTTTCACAGAAAAGCCCATCTCTCTCAGGACGATAAGTACGGTAGTTAATCGTCTCCGGATTGCGGACTTCACCATGACTCCAGGAACGTATGATATCTGGCGATGCCAATGCTATATTTACGGAATCGTAGTCTTCCGGGTCTCTTCTATCATCAAAAATTTCTTTAGCTGCAAATGGATTCAATGTCAATCCTCCCTTGATTAGCTTCTTCTTCTGGACTTGGTGGTAACTCTCTCATTCTGGATGAGCTTCATATTCAGGCAAAGGCCGTTAAGCTCTCTCATCAACACTGAGAAAGTTTCCGGAACACCAGCCTGAAGCTCGTTTTGTCCTTTAACTATAGATTCATATATACGAGTACGGCCTGCCACATCATCAGACTTGACCGTCAGCAATTCCTGGAGTGCATAGGCAACGCCGTATGCTTCCAGTGCCCAAACCTCCATTTCACCCATACGCTGACCTCCCGCCTGAGCTTTACCGCCCAGAGGCTGTTGCGTAACAAGCGAATATGGACCGACAGAGCGGGCATGGAGTTTATCCGTCACCAGATGATGCAGTTTAAGCATATAAATAACGCCAACCATAACTCTCTGATCAAAGTGTTCACCGGTACGACCATCATAAAGCAGGGCTTTCCCATCTTCACTTATCCACTGGCTGTCCGGCTTTTTACCGGCTTCGATCAGCATCTTGTGAATATCCTCCTCAAACACACCATCAAACACAGGCGAACCGGCATACATGCCAAGTGCACGGCAGGCAGCTCCAAGATGCGTTTCAAATACCTGCCCCAGGTTCATTCGCGAAGGTACTCCCAGCGGGTTGAGAACTATATCGACAGGCTGTCCGTTCGACAGGAAAGGCATATCGCAATCGGGAACAATGCGGGCTACAACACCCTTGTTGCCGTGACGTCCTGCAAGCTTGTCTCCGACGGAAAGGTTTTTCTTTTCAGCGATATAAACTTTTACAGACTTGATTTCACCCTTTTCCGGAACAAGTCCTTTTTCGATATTGGAGCGTTCCTCTTCTGCTTTTTCAAGAATTTCATCAAACTTCGGAGTAAACTCATTCGTTATCTCCATGATTTTATCACGGACGGGGCTGTTTTCGACCTGTATGTTCTCGCGTCTCTTGGCAAGCTTGGCAAGCAGGGATTTTGTTATTTTGCGGTTTGCAGCAATAATAACATCTCCTGTTTCTTCATCAAATATATCGATAGATACTTTTTCGCCAAGAAGGATATTGCAGAAAGAAAGCGTCAGTTCATCTGTCAGCTTTTTGTATTCCTTATCGTATTCGGCATCTACATCCTTGACAGTACGCTTGGGTGCAGCCTGCAGTGAGCCGGCAAGGGCAGCAACTGCGCTTTGCGACTGGCTCTTGCGGAAATCTGTAGTCACCTTGACGTCCATCACTATTCCGTACGTGCCCGGCGTTACTGTAAGGGATGAATCGCGTACATCAGCAGCCTTTTCTCCGAAAATTGCACGCAGCAAGCGCTCTTCCGGCAAAAGCTCTGTTTCTGATTTTGGCGTAATCTTGCCTACAAGGATATCTCCCGGCTTTACTTCCGCGCCTACTCTTATTACACCGTGCTCATCAAGATTCCGCAGGGCATCCTCACCGACATTCGGTATGTCCCGTGTTATTTCTTCAAGTCCCAGTTTGGTTTCTCTGGCATTACACTCAAATTCGCATATATGCACCGAGGTAAATACGTCATCGCGAACAACACGCTGTGAAACGATTATGGCATCCTCAAAGTTGTATCCGCACCAGGGCATAAACGCCACTACAAGGTTTTTACCCAAGGCGAGCTCACCCTGGTCCGTAGCAGGACCGTCAGCCAGTATATCGCCTTTGCTGACAGCTTGTCCCTCCTTGACGAGCGGTGTCTGGTTGAAGCATGTTCCCGCATTCGTTCTGCGGAACTTCTGCAGCGGATAGCGTGTGTAGTTTCGTTTGGGCGTACTCTTCGACGGTTTCTTGCCGTCCTGGGAAACTACGATCTCGCGCGAGTCGACAGATGCTACCATTCCATCTTCCTCTGCCACAACAACGACGCGGGAGTCGTGGGCTACCCTGCTCTCAAGACCTGTTGCCACGTAAGGTCGTTCTGTATTCAGCAGCGGAACGGCCTGGCGCATCATGTTCGCCCCCATAAGGGCGCGGTTGGCGTCGTCATGCTCAAGGAAGGGAATCAACCCCGATGCAATTGAAATCACCTGCATCGGTGTTACATCCATCAGATCTATCCTTGATCTCGGCGCCTCCTTGAATTCTGCATCATGGCGAACAGTCACAACCTCATTTCTAAATGAGTTGTCCGGAAGCAGCGGTGCGTTTGCCTGGGCAATTACATACTGCTCCTCCTCATCAGCTGCAAGATAAATTACTTCGTCAGTAACCTTGCCGTCGATCACTTTTCTATACGGTGTTTCGATAAACCCGTACTCGTTTATGCGGGCATATATTCCCAGTGACGAAATCAACCCGATATTCGGACCTTCCGGTGTTTCAATCGGACAAATGCGACCGTAATGCGATGGATGGACGTCACGCACCTCAAATCCGGCACGATCACGTGATAACCCTCCCGGTCCCAGTGCCGAAAGGCGTCTCTTGTGAGCCAGTCCTGAAAGAGGGTTCGTCTGATCCATGAACTGTGATAGCTGGCTCCTGCCGAAGAAGTCGTTTATTACAGTAGACAGCGTTCTTGAATTGACCAAGCGCTGCGGCGAAGCCTGTTGGCTTTCATTACTTGGATCGGCTGAAGTAAGCGACATGCGCTCATGTATAACGCGCTCAGTCCGGGCTAAACCTACCCTGCACTGATTTTCGAGAAGCTCGCCGACTGTTCTGATTCTGCGGTTGCCGAGATGGTCTATATCATCTATCTGTTTCTTGCCCGAATGGATCATCAGCAACATGCGGACAGCCTTGATAATATCGCTGTTGTCGAGCACATGCAAATCTGTGGGAACTTCAGCCTCGTTTCGTGACTCATCACGAAACTCTTCCAGCTTCTGGTTTAACTTGTACCGCCCGACCTTGCCGATATCGTATCTGCGGTTATCGAAAAACAGGCGCTTTATCAGCGATTTGGCGTTCGATGCAGTTGCCGGATCTCCCGGTCTGATCTTGCGATAGGCGTCGAGAAGTGCCTCTTCTTCATTAGTTGTCGTATCTGCACGCATCGTTGAGAGCAGCACACCCTCATCCCAGGATACATCGATTACGCGCACAGTCTTTATGCCGGCAAGAGAAAGCTGCTTCAGAATAGCCGGAGTAACGCTCTCATATCTGTGTGCTATAAGGGCGTTTGTAATATCATGGCGTATATCATCCGGGAACACCAGATTAGCCAGCTTTGCTTCGCTCTTCAGCGAAGTTTTTATATCGGTATATGTGTAAAAATTCGTAAGGATATCTTCGTCGGAAGAAAACCCGAGGCAACGCAGGAAAGTGGAAATCAGAAACTTGCGCCTGCGGAAGCGGCGATCAATGTATACCCAAATCTGCTCATTTGTATCGAACTGGATTTCGATCCATGAACCCCGATCAGGAATAATACGTACGGAATAGAGGGGCGTACCGTTAGCATGGATAGTTCTCTCCGAACATATGCCGGGAGATCTGTGGAGCTGGCTTACAATCACGCGCTCAGCCCCATTTACTACAAACCCTCCATCATTCGTCATCATCGGAATTTCACCCATGTAAACTTCTTCCGTCTTCTCGATGATGTTTTCTCCGCCCTGCCCATCCTTTTTTGTTATGGACAAACGAAAAGTAACCCTCAGTGGGGCTGAATGTGTTGTACCTTCCCTTAAAGCTTCAAGAGCGGTGTATTTGGGATTATCAAGTTCGTATTTGATAAACTCCAGATTGTATCGCCCGTCAAAGCTGATTATCGGGAAGATTTCCTTAAAAATCCCCTGTAACCCCTGATGTCTGCGCTTTGATGGCGCAACATCCGGTTGCAGAAATTCATTATATGATTTTGTCTGGATTTCGATCAAATCAGGTGGAACGATCACCGATTTAAGCTTGCCGTAGGCGGTTCTCTCTACCATTAGGATACCTCTTTGCAAAGAGTTATTTAAAAAAGCGAGCACCCTCGCGGGTCTTCTGGATAAACATGTGGTGGCAACGTGTGTCCACCGATAAACGTTTCTGTCTTAAAGTTGCTTGACTTGAAAAAACCCCCAACTTCAAAACAAGGAAGGCGGAAAGGCATAAATAATACGCCATCGCCTCCCCCAGCGGTCCCGTCGACCGCAACACATTCATTAAAGTGCAGTGTCAAACGGGTACCGCCCTGAATCATGGTCTTAGCTGAGTTCCACCTTTGCTCCGGCGGTCTCAAGCTTCTTTTTGAGCTCTTCTGCTTCGTCCTTGCCGATACCGGACTTGACGACACCGTTGTCCTCAACCAGTTTCTTCGATTCGGCAAGCCCGAGTCCTGTTGCTGCACGGACTTCTTTAATGACTGCGATTTTCTTGTCGGCAGGAGTCTCGGCAATTTTAACGTCGAACTCGGTTTTTTCCTCTACAGGCGCAGCGTCAGCAGCAGCGGGAGCAGCAGCAGCTACGGGAGCAGCAGCGGAAACGCCCCATTTCTCCTCTAATTCCTTAACCAGGTTTGCTATTTCAAGAACGGAAAGTCCGCTCAGATATTCAATTACTTTTTCTTGGTCCATTTTTTTCTTCCTTATCTGTTGTGTAACCTCATGCGCTGATTCGCATGCGGAAATGGGAAAACCCGGAATTCGGCACCCGCCGCCCGGGGCTTTCCTCGTTTTTACGACACATAACTATGCCGCAGAATTGTCGTCTTTTTCTTGTTTGGCTTTCAATACGTACAAAACACCTGTAAGCGGTGCAACAAGAACACGTACCATGCTTGTAGCCGGTGCCATCATCGTACCGAGCAGCATCGCGCGCATTATATCCTTCGAAGGCAGCTTGGAGAGTTGTTCAACTTCTTCTGCGTTCAAAGTGCTGTCCTGCAGCTGCGCACCTTTGATTGATGCTTTATCGTTCTTCTTCAGGAACGTCACAACGCTCTTGGCAACTTCAGCAGGATCCCCGCTTCCAACAATAACTGCTGTCGGCCCCTTGAGAACCTGCTCCATTGCATCCCAGCCCTTCTTTTCAATAGCACGGCTGAGATAAGAGTTTTTCACTACGTGAACGGTTGAATCATTCTTTACAAGCTCCCTGCGAAGCTCTGAAAAAGCTGATACCGTCAGACCCCCGTAATTAAGAACAAGGCAATACTCTGATGAATCTATTAAATTGATTACTTCACTTATTGCAGTAAGTTTTTCCGGTCTTTTTGATTTTGCCGTCTGTTTCATAATGTAATCACCTTCCCCTTAATCTTTGATAGCTACCCGTACCGGAACACCCATTGTAGAGCTGAGCGAAGCACCCCTGATGTACTGCCCTTTCGTTGCAGCCGGGCGTTCAGCCTTGATGGCGCCAATCAGTGCATTGACATTTTCCAGGAGTTTTTCCTGATCAAAGCTCAGCTTTCCAAACATTACGCAAATATTGCCCTGGCGATCCATGCGGAACTCTACCTTACCGGCTTTTTGTGCCTTCACAGCATCTGCTGTGTCATCAGTAACTGTTCCCGTCCGCGGATTCGGCATCAGACCGCGAGGTCCGAGCTGGCGCGCAATCTTGCGCACTTCCTGCATCGCTTCAGGTGTTGCTATAGCCACATCAAAGTCAGTCCATCCGCCCCTGATCTTTTCAATCAGATCATCCGTTCCCACGAAATCAGCTCCTGCCTCCCTGGCTGCTTCAGCCGCAGCACCGCCGGCAAAAACCAGAACACGTACATCTTTACCTGTACCGTGAGGCAACCCGACTGTCCCGCGTACCATCTGGTCAGATTTGCGGGGATCACAGCCCATGCGCATCCCGATCTCAATAGTCTCATCAAATTTCGCTGCAGGATTTGCCTTGATAAAAGCAATCGCCTCTTCTAGTGAAACGGGCTCTGCAGGTGCCTTCTTGGCTATATCAATATATTTTTTTCCGTGTTTAGCCATATCTATACCTCCCTCAGCCCTCTACCTCAATACCCATGCTGCGAGCAGTACCTTCGATCATGCGCATCGCAGCCTCCTCATTAACAGCATTCAAATCTTTTGCCTTCATCTGCACAATTTCAAGCAGCTGCGCTCTCGTAACTTTCCCTACCTTTTCCTTGTTGGGAACTCCTGAGCCCTTCGCCAGCCCGGCAGCCTTTTTGAGAAGAACTGATGCCGGCGGACTCTTCAGTACAAAAGTGAATGAACGATCTGCATATACAGTTATTACGACCGGTATTATGAGCCCGGCCTGCGCCTGTGTTGCTGCATTGAAGTCTTTGCAGAACATCATGATATTGACGCCCTGCGCACCGAGTGCGGGTCCAATCGGCGGTGCGGGGTTAGCCGCCCCTGCTGGCACCTGCAAACGTATGATGCCTGTTACTTTTTTAGCCATTTTAGCTATTCCTTGTTTTTATTGTAAAACTGTCCTCCCGGAGTCCCTACCGGTTCAAACGAACAGCCATTTACACCCTAAGATTCCTGGCTGGGCGCCTCTTCGCGCTCTACTTGCCAGTATTCAAGGTCAACAGGAGTTTCACCGCCGAATATGGAAACCATAACCGTAAGCCTGCCCCTGTCGGGATCTACTGATTGTACAACACCCGTACTGCTCATGAACGGGCCGTCATTGATTTTTACCATTTCACCGGGTTCAAAAACAACCTTCGGCTTTGGTCTGTCCTGTAACTCGCTGACCTGCCCTCTTATCGTCTCAACCTCAGATGAAGGCATTTCACGGGGAGGCTCACCTCCCAAAAAACCTATAACACCCTGAATTCTCTTCAGAAACGACCAAACAGGCTCATTGCGCTTTTTCCCGTCTGCCTCATAAACTGCCGCCTGAATGAAAAGGTAACCGGGAAACAGTTTTTTTACGACCGTCTTCTTCTTGTTGTTCCTTACGGTCATAACCCTTTCAGTCGGCATGAGTACTTCACCAATCTGATCCGCAAGCCCTTCCTCGCGTGCACGAGCTTCGATCAGGCGCTGCACCTTCTGCTCCTGCCCTGTCAATGTTTGTAAAACGTACCACCCTTGTCTCATGTCCTAATCCCTCAATCCTGCGCTAAACATCAGAAAATATGAATCTAGCCAAAAACCATTTTTGAAAGCGCAAGCAACCCCCTCAAGCCCAACGCCAGAACCTGATCGCATACCAGAACAAAAACACTCACCAGCAACAGCATGCCTGCCACAACCCAGGTGGAATCTATAAGCTCCTTCTTGCTGGGCCAGGTAATTTTGGAAAATTCTACGCGACAACTGCGAATGAAAGATACTACCGCCTTACCCTGTTTACCTATTTTGCTCATTTACTCTCTCGTTTACGTTTTTTGCACACCTGATTGTTCTGCCGGTCATCACGGACGAAGTCACGAAAAAAAACACGTCATCCAGATAGGAAAAAATGGCACGTCGGGCAGGACTCGAACCTGCAACATGCGGTTTTGGAGACCGCTGCTCTGCCAATTGAACTACCGACGTATTAAAAATTACCTTGTTTCCCTGTGAATGGTTCGTTTCCGGTCATGAGGACAAAATTTCTTGATCTCAAGCCGCGCTGTCATAGTGCGTCTGTTGCGCGTCGTAGTATAGTTGCGACGCTTGCATTCTGTGCATTCCAGTATAGCTAAATCCCTGGGCATAAGTGTTAAAACTCCGAAGTTGGTCAAAAGGAGATGAGAACATACCACAAACCTGCATGCGATTGCAAGTTAAAAAGCGATCTTTTTTCTGTGGTAAAAAACTGCAAAACGCGGGGTATCTCAGAAAGACCCCGCGTGCCTGCCGAATGCGGCGGAGTGACCCGGATGATTCCCGGACACTCCGCTTTACCCGGACAGTAATTATTTACTTTATAATCTTTGAAACGGTTCCGGCACCGACTGTGCGACCGCCTTCACGGATAGCAAAGCGCATCGTCTCCTCGAGAGCACTCGGGGCAATAAGCTTCACTGTCATGTGGATGTTATCACCGGGCATTACCATTTCCACGCCCTCGGGCAGGGTAATGTCACCTGTCACGTCAGTCGTACGGATGTAAAACTGCGGACGGTAGCCGGGGAAAAATGGAGTATGGCGCCCACCCTCTTCCTTGGAGAGTACGTATACTTCACATTCAAATTCCGTGTGAGGAGTAATCGAACCCGGCTTGGCAAGAACCTGACCGCGCTGGACATCCTCTTTCTTTGTGCCGCGAAGCAGACAACCGACGTTGTCACCCGCCTGACCCTGATCAAGAAGCTTGCGGAACATCTCAACACCGGTGACTGTCGTCTTCGTTGTATCAGTCATACCGATGATTTCAACTTCCTCACCTACTTTGATAATGCCGCGATCGATACGACCCGTCACCACTGTGCCGCGACCTTCAATTGAGAATACGTCTTCAATCGGCATCAGGAAAGGCTTGTCTGTCTCGCGCATCGGATCTGGCACATACTCATCAAGAGCGTTCATCAGGTTGGTAATGCACTCGCAGGCAGGGTCATCAGCGCTCTCCGCCTTTGTGGCACCCAATGCGTTACCGCGAACTATGGGAGCGTTGTCGCCATCAAAATCATACTGACTGAGAAGTTCGCGAACTTCCATTTCTACAAGTTCCAGCAGCTCGGGATCATCAACAAGATCCACTTTGTTGAGGAATACTACTATGCGTGGAACACCTACCTGACGGGCAAGCAGTACGTGCTCTCGCGTCTGGGGCATCGGACCGTCAGCGGCGGAAACCACGAGAATCGCACCGTCCATCTGGGCGGCACCAACGATCATGTTCTTGACGAAGTCAGCGTGCCCCGGGCAGTCAACGTGAGCATAGTGACGATTATCTGTGCTGTACTCCACGTGTGAGGTGGCGATAGTCAGAATTTTCGTGGCGTCACGACGTCCTGCTGATTCGGATGCCTTTGCAACTGTGTCATAAGCGATGTAACTTGCCAACCCCTTGAGAGATTGGACGCGGGTTATTGCCGCAGTCAGTGTCGTCTTGCCGTGATCGACGTGCCCGATGGTACCGACGTTAACGTGCGGTTTATCCCGTGTAAAGGATTCTTTTGCCATGGTGGAAAACCTTACCTTAAGTGTTGTTGATTTGTAATTAGAGGTACTTCGAGTATTTTATTGGAGCCCACAAACGGGATCGAACCGTTGACCTCTTCCTTACCAAGGAAGTGCTCTACCTACTGAGCTATGTGGGCTTGTTACCTTACACATAAAAGACGAAAGTAGCCATACATCGCCGACCCGGAAAGGTACTGCAGTGCGTGGTACTCTGAAGGCAGGCCCGTACCATTTTGACCCGCCCCGCCTGATATGCAGGTGAAACAAGCCATGCAGTTTTACATATTTAAGGAATCACGTCAACAAAAAAAATCTCATTTCAGCTTTTTTAAAGCCTGCCGTGCCAGTGAGCAGTGGGCAGTGGGTAGTAGGGAAAAGAGTGATCAGTGGTTAGTGGGCAGGGGGTAGTTTGCTCGCATGGTGGCACAATCGTTCTCGTTCTCGTACTCGTACACGTACACGATTTAACCTTCGCATACACATC
>JAAZFF010000107.1 GCA_012511845.1 Lentisphaerota bacterium | reverse complement strand
TTTATAGTCCAGAATTCTGTTAACACGTGCATCGCGGAGAATGTCTTTATCCATAGCCGCCCAGATTAGAGGTATGTCGATAGCGTTTCCGGTGACGAAAGTTTTCCAATCTATTTGCGGTTTTTTATTCCGGCTCGCCATTTTATTGTACTGTTTGATGATTTTATCTTAGTTACTCCCTTCGAATTTGTTACTTGAATCTGTGGGGATAAGGTCTTCTTTATCAAGCCTGAATTGTTGACCCACAGTTACAATCGCTTTTGACATTCCTTCCAGCGTTGTCCCACCCTCTGCAGCAGTTTCGGCAATTTGTGCTATTTGTTGTTGGTCTACTGTCAGCCCGTAATATCTTAGCACGCGCTCAGATGCGGCAGCGGCACAATAACCCTTTTGCCCCTGATCAACCATTGGTATGTTGTCAATCCACAAATCGCCATTTTCTTCCTGCTGGACGTTGCTGAGTATACTCTGTCTGTCCTGCATCCGGAGCGCCAGTTCCGCACCGCTCATTGCTGTCTGGGCAGAAGTTGCAGCTGCCTGACTGGGTGCCATCATGATTTTTATGTATTCGGCATTATACTCAATATTTTTTCCACCCGAGCGGTGCGGGGCGACAAAAGCCCACTCGAGCTGAAATGCCGGTTTAGTATTTCCCCATTGATGGCGGTATACGAAATAACTGGGACGTGGACTTGAGGGTCGTATGCTGAAACCGCTATGGTCGGTAAATTCATCAATTTTGTTTTTAGTACTAATAACGAGTGCTTCAAACTCCTTCTGCGTTATTGCTCCGGCGTCTCCTTTGTTGTAAATAGAAACGTCTACGAATTTTATTTTTTCTGCGCCAAAGTCAATCCTTACTTCATACGCTTTTAACCCTAGAAAGCGTAATTTATCAGAATTTGTTGAAGTTGCAGTTTTTCTTCTGTCAACGAAACTAAAATCAAGATTCTGATGTTTTTTTATAAATGTTTCCGGGTCAGTATTCCAATATTCCGCTTTACCGAAAATCTCCAGTAAGTCTTGTTTGATTTCTTCTGAAGCTGCAGTTGATTGTGTGGAAGCCTTTTGTACGGGCAGTATTGTAAAGGCAAGTATGCACAACAAGTATCTGATAATTCTTAAGAATGCCACATTTTCCCCCTGCTACTTTCTGTACAGCACAAGTATTTTAAATATTCTATTTGAAATAATACTATCAGAAAAAATGCTGATCCGCAATGAAGCGTTTCCAGGGCAATGCCCGCCCGGCAGTGGACAGTGGGAAGTGGACAGAACTTTGGAAACGCAGAGGCTTATGCGCCAGGGACTGTAGCACGGACATTCTTGTCTATGCCCGCGCCGTGGATGAGGGGGCTAAGGTGCCCATCTACCCCGGCGGTTTGCGGAGAAATGAGCCCTACCTGCCTGGCAACCACTTTACTGCCAAATTATCTCACGCGGAGACGAGGAGACGCAGAGGAGAGAAGGTAGGGCGTGTTTCTCAGAAACCGCCGCCAGATTTTAACCACGAACCACACGAAACTTCACGAATAGGGTAGGGCGACGCTCTCCGAGCGCGCCGTGGTTTATAGAGGCTGGCTGCCAGAATTATCTCATACAGAGGCTTTACTGCCACAATGCGAGTACGGAGCCTCGCGGTCCCAGGCTCAGCAGCCAAGCATTTCAATATGGTCAATTCGGTCAATAGGGTCAATAAGGTCAAAACCCGTGTCCGAAGTCCCGTGTCCGAAGTCAAAAAGCGATTGATAGGCTGTAGGGGTTCGCTTGCTGTGTCCGGCGTCATGGTCCCATGGCGTCAACTGCCCTTCCGTGAAGTGGGAAGAGTTTTGTATTGAAATAACATTTTGTTTGACGTAAAATTATGTTTGAAGTTTTGAGATTGATTTTCTTTCGCTTTTCCGGTTGAGAATCTTGTTTTGTGCTTGCATTTGTATTGGTTTAAAATATGCTGCGAATAAGTGATATGGGCAGACTCTATAATATCTTTTTAATGATGTTTTTCGTTGTTGCGATTCTGGTTTTTGCAACTTCATGCGCTACCTATACCACAGATTTTGTCACAGGGCAGAAAACCCGTAATTTTTATTCCGTAAATGATGATATCCGGATGGGCAATCAGACGTTTGCAGAAATTAAAGCCCAGATGGCAAAAGATGGTACAGCCAAGGTGAGCACGAATCAGAAAGATGTGAACCGCGTTGAAAGCATTGCAAACCGTATTTTTGATGCAAGCGGTCAACGCAATACATTTGATTTTTCTGTGACACTTTTTGAGTCGGAAGTTGTAAATGCTTTTGCCGTTCCCGGAGGAAAAATTGCTGTGTTCAGCGGTATCTGGCATCCTGTCAAAGGGTTGGTGACTAATGATGACGAATTGGCGGCAGTAATTGCGCATGAAGTGGCACATGTTACGTGTCGTCACTCGACAGAAGCTTTAACAAGGCAAATGCCCGCTCAGCTGGTTTTGACCGGACTGGGGATTTTTGCGGCAGCAAAGGAAGATCCGAGATGGGAGGCAGCAGCAGATGCCACTTTTCAGCTGTACAATGGGCTGGTTGTGCCGAAGTATTCCCGGGCAGATGAATTTGAAGCCGACAGGGTGTCCATGCAGTACATGGCACGTGCGGGCTTCGATCCGGCTGCCGCTGTTGCCCTGTGGAAGCGTGCTTATGAAAAGGAAGG
>JAAZFF010000106.1 GCA_012511845.1 Lentisphaerota bacterium | reverse complement strand
GGCAAAACAACGTGCGCCAGAACAATTTTGCGAGCATTATCCCCAACTGCCGGGCAGGTTTTATTCAGAAGCGGAAACGAGGATGTAGACCTGGCAGGATTGTCCGGGAAATCGCTCAAGCCTCTGAGGCAGAAAATGCAGATGATATTTCAGGATCCTTTTTCATCGCTTAACCCGCGCATGACAGTTGGCGACATCGTCGGGGAGCCGCTTATGATTCACGGCTTGGCAAAGGGGCGCGAGTTGAGAGACAGCGTGGTTGAAATGCTCGAATTGGTCGGACTCCGTCCGGAGCATCTTCAGCGATATCCCCATGCTTTCAGCGGAGGTCAGCGCCAACGTATAGGAATCGCCAGGGCACTGATCATGCGGCCTTCGCTGATTGTTGCCGATGAAGCTGTATCCGCACTAGATGTCTCTGTGCAGGCACAAGTGTTGAATCTTCTGGCAGACCTTCAGGAACAGCTGGGACTTACCTATATCTTCGTAGCTCACAACCTCAGCGTAGTAAGACAAATCTGTGATAGAGTAGCTGTCATGTATGCCGGGCGCATCGTTGAACTTGCCGAAACGGAATCCCTTTTCAAAGACCCGAAACACCCTTACACAAAACTCCTCCTGTCGGCAGTGCCAAGTGTGGATCCCGATCAGAAATTGAATTTGAGTACAGGAGGAGAAGTAGCCGATGCCGGGCGCCTGCCGCCGGGATGCAGCTTCAACCCGCGGTGTCCCTGCAAACTTGATTGCTGCGACAAAGTTGTACCGGAATTAAAACTTCAGCCCGACGGACGCTTCGTGGCGTGCCATCTCGACTGAATATTATTTTTCAGGCGGGAAGCCGATTGATTGACCGAAAAAGACCTCGTTTCCCTTTTCAAGTTTCAGGGCTGTGCTCAGAGCTTCTTTATTCAGTGTTGCAAAAAACACGGTGTTCAGGCCTTCCGAAGCACAGTACAGATAAAGATTCTGACCGATAAATCCGCAATCAACGGCACCCAGAGTCAGGGATGCCGTCGGGTCAGAAATCTGCTGACGCCCTTTGTTGACAACAAATATTATCGTTAAAGGTGCTTTTTCAGCGAATTTGCCGAATCCGCTCGTTGTACGTATACCTTTTTCAGAAATTTTAGCAAGTTTCAGTTCTTTCGGATTATAGAAATACGCACCATTCTTCATGACAAGATACAGATCAATTTCCTGCCTGTTGATGGCGGTAGGGGAGGTGAGTCTGCCATCCGGTCTGTTTATTCCATATGCTGCCCAAAGCATATCTGAGAGCATTTGCAGGGGGATTTCCCTGTCGGAAAATTCACGTGATGTTTTACGCTCTGAAAGAGCTGTCATAAGCGGCTTTCCGCCTTCTTTTGAGGGGGTGGGCAAGTTGATTTGATCAGCCATCGTTACTCCTGTCAACGCCACTATCATCAGCGCTCTTGTTAGTAGATTTTTCATTATTATTGGATATCTCCTTTTCGGCTGGATTATTTGTTATATCAGTTACAAAATTTGCCGATAAAACCTTCGAGGTGTCTTCAGGAAGTGAAAAAATAGAATCTTCACCTTTAACCTGTGCGTATACAGTACCGTCGGGCTGAGGGCTTCCCAGTTGCAATATTGTAATGGGATTTTCTCCTGATTTTGAAGATATTGTAAATTCAATAGCCGGCGGCTCGAGATCAAAGTATGTTTTATCTGAAGGAAAAAGAGTTTTGATATCAGAGGCTTCGAGTTTTGAAACGGAAGCTAAAATCTTGTACAGGGAATTTGTTTCTATCGCAGCAGGATAAGGTTTGGCAGAAATCCATTCTTCTGCTGTATCTCTTAGAGCAACCTCTGTTTCGTTGACAGTACGTTTGGATATGGAGGTTATTGAATCCGGTGGGATCGCCAGTATTGTTTTATCCCTTATTGAAGCAAACCACCCATCAGAAAGAAAATTTTCAGAAATACTTTTTTGATCAACCTTGAATCGTTTACCTTTTTCAGGAATTATAATCTCAAGGGAGTCTGTCTCATTCGTATATTGACTTTTTGAAATATATGTTGAAATGTGTTTTCCGTCAGTTTGAATTTCTAATTTAAAAGTATCAGTGCCGTTAGTTTGTGACAAATCTTCCGGATCGATGTCGGCAACTGTTTCATCGTTCAAGTTTAATACAGAGGCAATTAATGAATTTGCAGCATCATTGCTTGTCGGCAGCCGGGCAGGACGTGTAATAGACCACGTAGACAGTTGTTTGTCATATTTCATTGCAAAAACAGATTTTGCACTTTCAAACGAAATATACGAAACTTCACTGCTTCTGAAGGAAAAAATCCGGTGATCACGAAATGTTTCGGACCCCATTTTGAGAGCGTCAAGAATTGATTGTCCAACAGAGAATATTGAATTGTCGAGAGAGGATATCACATAAACCTTTCCCGGTGAATTTGGAACTGATTTGCCGAATGTGAATTCGATAGTCTCTCTTGCACCATTATACTTTAAGGATGCTGACAGGGGAGACTCACCAAGCGAAAGACCGTATGCTGCTCCTGTCTCTTCGATTATTCTGGCTAGATTTCTTTCCCGGTGAGGCGGGTCCCATATAAATTCATCAACAGCCGAATTTTGTATAGAACGCAACAGTGCCTCAACAGCCGGTTCATATGCCTTTATATCAGAAAGATTTTCAAGATGCCAGCCACGGTCAGTTCTTTTGAGATGGACAAGATCCTTGCCGGGTTGCCGTATTTCAATTTCTGAGATATCGGATATTGAAGTCGGCAAAAGTGCCCGCTCTCTGAAATCACTTTTTGCGACAGGCAAAATATCGAAAATAATTCGGTCAACAACAAAAACATCTGTTGAATCTGAAGTCAGTATGAAAACTTTTCCTCCACCGGGAGCATCAGCTCCTACCTGTATCTCAGTTTCCTTACTCTCTTTTTTAAACAGCAACTGTGCCCGGGGGCTTACAAGTCCATAATCTGCAAGATTCAGTTTTCGATTTTTTCTTTGTCGCCTCGTTATTCTTTCTTCTTTAGAAATTTTAGAAATAGTATCAAGAACGAAATTTACCCTGCTCGTATCTGCCCTGTATTTTACAGGTTCGTCGATCTTCCAGCTGTTGCCGGCTTTTGTGCAGAAGATAAAAAAATCTGCTGTTTTAATAGAAAAGGCATCAATACTTGAGGGGGTAAAAGAAAGAATGCTATTTACGGAGTCAGATGTTTTGCCCGGTAAAAGGCAAATCTCCACCCAGGTTGCCGCTGATATTACCGCAAGAAGTATAAAAAGCCATATTGTCGTTTTTCGCGAAAGCATGGTTACTCTGGTTTTTTTTGTTCCGGGTTCATTACTGAATACAAAAAGTATAAGAAAACACCGATACATATAGCAGAATCTGCCACGTTAAATGTAGGGAAAGTATACGAGTTTTTCCAATGGAAGTCCAGGAAGTCAACAACATACCCCAGTTTTACCCTGTCAATAAGATTGCCTGTTATTCCTCCTGCGAGAAGTCCAATCCCGATATTGCAAAGCAATGATTTGCCGGAAAATTCTTTTCTGTGAAACCACAAGACAAAAAGCATAACAATAGAAATAGCTACCAGAAAACTTCTCTGCCCTGCGAAAAGTCCCCAGGCTGCACCTTCATTAAATACTTTTCTTATATCAAAAAAACCGGGAATTACAGTAACCGCATCGAAGGCACCAAATTTTGCACAGACAATCATTTTTGAAACCTGATCAAGAACTGTAATTGCAACTGCTATCGGAAATATGAGTTTTTGTCTATGCGGTTCCATTATTATTTTCCGGTCCTGAATGTAATGTAAAATCACCCGCAGATGATTCTGAAGTACTTGCCGTTATTTTAAAACTAGTTGAGAATCAGTCCCAAAGGTCGATTGATGATTTTTTTCTCTCTCCCATATCTTCCATTTCTGATTGACATTTTATACAGGTCTTGGCGAAGGGAAGGGCTTCCAGACGTTTTTTCTCGATTTTGCATTCACACATTTCACAGAGCCCATACG